>JAUZPL010000165.1 GCA_030705955.1 Bacillota bacterium
CGCGGTTTGGATTATTTGAATACCAGCGGAAAATATCGTTGGCATCGCAAAAGCCCATTTCAAATGGCAAAAGTTTGATGATTGAATCTAAAGTGCTTGCTTTAATCGCACCAGTATCAAAATTAATCACAGCTTCAGGACTAATTAAATCAGACAATTTTTCTTCAGACATATATAAATCTCCTTTATGAAAATAAAATAATACAAATAGTAGTGAGCAAAAAAATTGCCCACTACTATTATAATCTTTTTATTACTATTAGCCAATTCGTAGATTGCTTCTTCATAGATTGTTGCAGATTTCAAGAGTGCATCAACTCAAGGCGAAAATAAACCAACTTATCAAAAAGCCATCGTCAAAGTTATAAATCAATGATTGTTGTTCGCTAAAAAATAGTTGTCAATTAACATGTCAATTGATCAGTTAATTTCACATACATTTTGATGTTAAATCATTAAAATTCCCTAGGCTTATTCAACTAACAGCAGGTTAGTGAAATAATGAGGAATATATTTTTATATAGAATTCATATTTTAAAACCAATAAATTGGCAAAATAAAATTTGAAGTTTAGTTACAAAAGAAGGAATGCATTGTAGGCATTCCTTATCATTTATTCAGTAACTTTGATATAGAAATATATGTTCGAACCATCCTTGACAGTAGAAAGGACCTGATGCCCGTGTCTTTTCGCTGATTCTGGCACGTTAATGAAAGACTGAGGACAATCTGCTATGACTTCTAAAACTTTACCAGACTCAAGTTTCTTTAAAGCATCAAGTGTATAAAGTTCCGGGTAGGGGCAAGATTCCCCTCGAACATCAAGAGTACCATTGACTAATAATTGCTCGTTTTTTTTCTCAGACATTAGATTGTTCCTCCAATTAGTTAAGCTGTAGTATTCTTGGATGTGGGAGTACTTTTATGTGAAATCTTTTTAGTATAAGAATTCTCTTTCCAAATCACTAACAAATAGAGAACTACTAATATAGCACCTGTACTAAAAAGGGCTCCACTCCATCCAAGAGAAGTGATTAAGTTCACTTCCGGCGATCCTTCTACCAAAGCGTTAAATATTCCCCAATGATCCCATCCATAAGCCAAGATAGTAGCACCGACGATATTCCCTAGTCCAACTGCAATAAATTGCACTTGTCCTTCCATTAATCGGTACATCCAACCCGTTTCACATCCACCCGCAATTACAATACCTACACCAAACATAACACCGCCAATGAGTGATCCTATACTTGCCCAGTGAATAACGGGTTGAGCACCTTTATAAATGAAAATTGCCGTTCCAACTGTCTGAATAGCCATACCTAGTATTATTGCTTTAGCCAATGTACCTCTGCCTGTAAGCCATAAATCCCGAAGACCTGATGTGAAGCAGATTTGTCCTCGTTGGATTAGCATTCCAAAAACAGCACCAAAAAGCTCAGCAAGTCCTAACATCGTTTGTCCTATTGAAATATAATAGATAGAAATCAATATGAGGATAATAAATACCGCAGCGGCCGTATAAAGCTGTAGATTATTTTGTTTAGTCTCTGAGGAAACAACTTTAGCCGGGCGAATACCAAACTCAACTTTAGGTTTCCCTTTAAAGATTGGTAAAACAGCTAATTTTACTCCCAAGTATGTTCCAAGTGCAGTACCAGCAATGAATAGCCAGGAATGGAGTGAAAATTGAGGCAATCCTGTAAAGAAAGCGGCTAGGTTACATCCCATTGCAAGACGAGTCCCGAACCCGGCTAACATTCCACCTACAAATCCCCAAACCCATCGCCGTTTCTGCCGAGGAAATTTCCATTTGAAATTTTGACTAATAAGAGCACTAAACAAGCCACCAAGCAGCATTCCAATAATCAGCCAACCATCGGTTCTGTTAATCGGTTCCCCTTTTAGTTTAATAGCTTTGAAATAAGCCCAATGGGAAGTGTCGACACCGAATATTTGGAGGAAGTTCCCACCCCAACGTGTAAATTCCCCAGTAACTGCCCACAGTGTTCCTGTAAGCCCAAAATAAAAAGCTGCGAAAACTCCAGCGAATATTAATACTATGAACGGATTCCAAAATCGATTAAAAAATTTTTTTTGGATATTTTCTAAAAAAGCAATCATTGATAACCTCCTACTTTTAAAATTAAAAACAAATTTTATTATAGCAAACAATCACATAAAGGGAACAAATATCTATAGTTTTATGAGTATTACATAATTTGTAAACATATTTAAATTTCAATTTTTAATAAGCCTAAAAGAGGAAATTCTATTGAAGCATTTTCATTGATTTTATTTGAACGTTAGATTCTATTAAGAATCCATAAATAGAAATTTAGGCAAATCGAAGTAAGATTGCGAAGGTTTGCACTTAAACTGATATGAACGAAAGTGTCAATGCCCCCTACATAATTTGTTCTTGGTTTTGGTTATTTGGTACCCCTAAGAAGAGAAGTGAAATTCAGCTTCTTTACTTTATTAGTTTAATGTCAGCCTTTTAAGGCTAGGGAATACCCTTCCCAACTTATTGACTTTCCCTCCGCCATAGCCAGTTGGTCCTGCTTCATTACACACTCAAAGATTTTCCTTTTTTCCCAGATTCTTAACTAACAGCTAAAGAAGCTGTTTGAAATAGATATAAAAAATGAGAGTGTCCCAAAAGTGAACTTTTGAAAATTCCATAGAGTAAGAGATTGTTTCTTATTTTTCTTATAAAAGTATGAATGAAAAAAAAGCCCATCCCATGATGTTGGAGAAAAGGCTGTTTTCCATTTATACTTTATTCTTTGGTGTTAACGTTTGAATTACATTTCCATTACGTTTTAGCTTGTTCCAGCCAACTGCAACACCTTTTAAGGCTGAAAGGATCGATTTGATGATGACGTATGTCATCATCTGTTTATACAAAATCCGTTGTAAGAATAAGTGGACAAGAGGTTTAGGATTTTCTTTTTCCAAACGGAATGAATATAAGGCTGTTAGGAAATCGATAAGATAGAACACGATAAATCCAATTGCGGTTTTTCCAGAATTTCCACTTAAAAGAGAGTAGATAAACAGGATATCCGCAATAGGTGATAAGGTTTGATAGATGTATTGGTATAGCCACATGTTTGGAAGCCCAATATATCCTAAAGATGAATGTTCTTTTGAGAACAGTGATTCCCTGTGTTTCCATAGGCACTGTAAGGTTCCATAGGTCCATCTGTAGCGCTGCTTGGCTAAACTTTTAACATCTTCCGGCACTTCCGTAAACGCATAGGCTTTTTCTTCAAACTCGATTCTATGCCCCTGACGTAAAAGAGTAATGGTAATGTCCGTGTCTTCTGCAAGTGTATCTTCCTTAAAATAACCTGCAGCTTCCACAGCCGTTTTTCTCCAAGCACCAATGGCTCCCGGCACGACGGTAATACAGTTTAGTTCCGCAAAAGCACGTCTCTCTAAATTAAAGCCTGTTACATATTCGATATGCTGCCAGTTGGTTAAAAGGTTTCTTTTATTGCCGACCTTTACATTTCCTGACACCGCTGCTACTTGTTCATTTTTAAAGTGGCGAACGAGCAGGGAAATAGCATTTTCAGCTATGAGGGTATCCGCATCGAGCGCGACGACAATTTCACCTTTTGCCTCTTTAAAACCAAGATTCACTGCTGAGGATTTTCCACCATTGCATTTTGAAATTAAGCGGACAAGCGGTTTATTCAAATATGCCTCACGAACGACTGCTGAAGTGTCATCCTTTGAACCATCGTCAACGACAAGGACTTCAAAAGAGGGGTAATCGCTTGCCAGTATTGAATCTACGGTTTTCTTAATGACCTTTTCCTCATTGTATGCGGCAATGATGGCACTTACAAATGGAGTGAAGGTAGGATCAATTGGAATTTCCTTATACCGTTTAACCTGCCTTCTAGACATGTAAACGAGGAATGCGAGGCGGATAATCCCTATGATGATGGCAGAATAGAATAAAATACTCACGCCGTCATGCCAGCCCTGCATGATATTAAACACAGCTTTATCGTAAACAAGATAAGGTAGTTCTTTACTAGCAGCCGGCATTATCTCTGCATGAGTTTTTCTAATTAAATGGGCGATTGTAGTAAACATGTAGCCTCGCTCTTTAAGATCTTTAATGATGATTGGTAATGCTTCAACTGTATTTGAACGGTTACCACCAGCATCATGCAGCAGTATGACATTACCATTGTGAAGCTGACTTAACACACGTCTGACAATCTCATTACTTTGCGGTCTTTGCCAATCACTCGGATCAATAAGTTCCCCAACCATGGTATAACCCATATCCTGTGCTCTAAGGATTGGCAATAATTCGTTTGTCGTACTTGGCTCAGCGTCCGCAACATATGGCGGGCGGAAAAGTGTCATCGAATGCCCCGTAATTTCTTCAAACAATCTCTGATTGGCATTAAGCTCCATCTTGGTCCGTATTGGAGAGATGGATGCAATGTTTGGATGTGTAAAAGTATGGCTTCCAATTTCATGCCCTTCTTTGTACATCCTTTCAATTAATTCCGGATGAAGCTCCGCATTCTCCCCGACAATAAAGAAAGTGCCTTTGATATGGTAACGGTCTAAAATGTCCAAGACTTTAGGAGTATAAACGGGATCTGGGCCATCATCAAAGGAGAGGACAACTTCTTTTGTTTTTGGCTTTCCATAACGAACGACTTCAAATGGTTTTGGGAATTTATTATAGACTTCGTTTGTAATGATTCCATTTGAATCGGATTCAATCGTTCTTTTGCCTCCTACCTTAGAGGAAACAATTCTTAAAATTTCTCCTGCACCTGTATAATTAACAGGATTCGGGTTGGTTAAATGTTTTAAAATCAATTCAGGATTTTTATTTGGATGATTAAGCAGTTTCCAAATAGACGGATCCTCTGAGCCAAGTCGCCAAATCGCAATTCCTTTCGAACCGCTGTTGACGACAGCTTTCAATTGGTTATGGAAGGTGGCAGCATCTAGGAACCAAATAATATGATTATCTCCGTTCTCTTTATATCGTAAATACGGATTTCCC
>JAUZPL010000166.1 GCA_030705955.1 Bacillota bacterium
GAAAGCGAAGCGCCTGGAGCGCAAATCAACAGACCAGTTTAAAAGCTTTATATAAATATTATAACAAATTAACGCGGTGAATTGTTGAATGGAATTTATAAAATAAAAGACTGCCGAAACTTTTTCGACAGCCTGAAGCAGATGAAATCTGCTTTTTTTTTATGGTCTTTTAAATTTTTCTTCCTACCAACCCTCTTGAAAACTATTTTTAAAGCTTCAAAAATACTGTCCATTTTTCCTTTTCCAATGTAAATAAAGGGTGAAAGGAGGTGATGAACAATGGCACAAGCGATGTTATCATCTACAACACTTCGACTTGTTTTTGATGCAGGTGTAGGCGATAAAGGTGTAGCGATTTATAAGGTAAGAAGCTTTAATAATGTGAACCAAAAAAGCCTGTTGATGAAGCGGTTGTTAAACAATCAATGGAGCAAATTATTACTGCAGGTGTTCTACACGGCAGGGGGGAATCTTGCTGTCGCTAAAGGTGCAAGATTGATAGAAAGAAATACTATAGATTATAAATTATCTTAATGTGTACCATTCGATTGAAAGAATTTAAGCGGAAGGGAAAGTGAAGTTGCCTCCCCTTTTGTTACATTCAAGGAGGTAAAAGCATGGAACAGTTAATTCCAATTATTAGTCAAGTTGGCTTTCCGATTGTAGTAACCTTATACTTACTTTATAGAATTGAAGCAAAGTTAGATTTGGTTGTACAGTCTATTCTTGCTCTACCAGACCGGTTAAAGGAAAGAACATAGTAGGAATAGGATAAATATAAAAAATTTTAATTATATTGACATTTCAGGCATTAAATGTTAATTTTGAAAAAGCCGTTGCACGTGTTAGATTTATGTAGTAAAGCTTGTTCAAAGTTTAACCGAAGTTTGGATAAGAGAAATGATAGTAAACTACTACGTTGTAAATTGGTAAATTTTACACTGGCTTGTTTTAAGCCCCACAAGGAGGAAGTTTTTACATGAAAAACGGTAAAGTGAAATGGTTTAACTCTGAAAAAGGTTTCGGATTCATCGAAGCTGAAGGCGGAAACGACGTATTCGTTCACTATTCTGCAATCCAAACAGAAGGTTTCAAATCTTTAGAAGAAGGCCAAGAAGTTTCTTTCGAAGTTGTTGAAGGAACTCGTGGACCACAAGCTGCTAACGTTACTAGAAAATAATAAGGTTTAATAACATAATAAACAAACAGCCCGGAATTTGTTCTGGGCTGTTTTTTTGCATATCTTTATTCATTACTTAATCTTAATTTTACCATATTACCATGTTTCCAATATCTTCTTTCAGTGTTAAAGAATTGTGGTCTAGTTGTACGTCTTCTGGAAGTACGTCTTCTGGAAGTACGTCTTCTGGAAGTACGTCTTCTGGAAGTACGTCTTCTGGAAGTACGTTTTCTGGAAGTACGTCTTCTGGAAGTGCGTCTCTTGGAAGTACGCCTTCTTGAAGTTCTGCGAGTCCGACGAGAGGTTGATACATGAGTAATAGAGATCCTCCTTGTTGATGTACGGCGGGTTGTGGTGCGGCGACGAGTTGTGGTGCGACGTGTAGTAGTCCGTCTGCTAGTGGAACGACGACGGCTGGACCTTCCAACTAATCCTGGATCTTGGAACATGAAATCACCAAAGCCAGATGATCTCACTTCCTCAACTGCTCTTTCGATATCATTTTGGGTATATTTCCCCATTTTAAAAGCCTCCTTTACATACTTGTTGAAAGGAAATGATTATTTATTTCATTTCCCATCACTTTCCTTTCTCATACTACTTTATTCACCCTATGTCCTATTGGTTTGAGGCAAAAGCATAGAAATGAAAAGATGTTTTTTAAAATATGTAATGAAAGCTTTGTACCAAAATAGGGAATGTATATCTCACAACAACTTACCTTGGAACATATAATTTAAAAGACCCAATACAAAAGAATAAGGAAGAGCCTTGTCCCCCCTTTTTCAAATTTGTTATTGAAGGGAGCGGTAAATATGGTCGAAGAAAACCACTTGGAAGCATACCAGCTTTTTATTCATCCAGCAGATTTAAAAGAACTAAAGAGTGATATTTGGTGTGAGGAACCCTTACCTGCACAACTTAAGATATCGGGAAAGAAACTTGGAATAGATATTAACTATCGAGGTTCACATATAAGAAATTATAAAAAAAAGTCATATGAAATAACTTTTTCCAAGCCCAATAAATATAGGGGTGCGAAAACGATCCATTTAAATGCAGAATATAGGGATCCCTCGTTCATAAGAAATAAATTGTCGTTTGATTTTTTTTCGGATATTGGGAATCTATCACCAGAATCACGTCATGTATTTTTGAAATTAAATGGGCAAACAGAAGGTGTTTATCTTGAAATTGAATCAGTGGATGGACAATTTTTAGGGAAGAGGAAATTGCCTGATGGAGCTATTTTTTATGCTGTAGATGGAGATGCGAATTTTTCCTTAATAAGTGATTTGGATAAGGAAACAAAGAAAACATTAGGGCTAGGATATGAAAAAAAAGTTGGCCGTTTTGAGGATGAATTACTCTTGCAAGAAATGATTTATAAAATCAACACCATTTCAAGAGTTGAGTTTGAAAAGGAAATACAAAGATATGTAAACGTTGAACAATATTTACGTTGGATGGCTGGGGTCGTTTTAACACAAAATTATGATGGATTTGTTCATAATTATTCCTTATATAAAAATGGTATAACTGAGCAATTTGAAGTGATTCCTTGGGATTATGATGCAACATGGGGTAGAGATGTAAATGGCAAGGAAATGGAAGCTAACTATGTTCCAATTGTGGGCTTTAATACACTTACTGCTAGGATACTTGATATCGCAGGGTTTCGAAATAGGTACAAAAATCTTATTAGTACAATCATGGATAACCAATTTACAGTTGAATATTTAAAGCCAAAAATTGAAAGTATGGTTAATTTGATTAAGCCATATGTCTTAATGGATCCATATAAAAAAGAGGAAATCCAATTATTTGACCAAGAGCCGGAGTTTATTTTTACCTATATTGAAAATAGAAGAAGCTATTTGAAAAGCAAACTTTATAAATTAGATTGATAGTCTAGTAGGCTGTTGCTGAATTTTAAGCAATTAGGCTTTTAAACAGGTTCCATGTCCTCCCATGATACGTATATATGGATTATAAACCACTATTATAAAAGAGGAGAGTAGGAGGATGGAAAAGTCATATCATTCGTTCTTTGCGACATTAAAAGGCAAAACCGTGACAATTTATAAAGGAGGACCTGAATCAAAAAAAGGGAAACTCCTTGCTGTAAATCCTGATTTTATTACACTACTTGTTGAAAATACAAATAATGTTATTTACTATCAGGTGCAACATGTTAAAAGTGTGACTGAAGATACAAAAACAAATTCCATACAAATGGCTGATGAACTAGATGTGGTCGAATATCACCATGCAGAAAGTTTTACCTCTTTATTAGAAAAATTTAAAGGTGAAATAGTTCTCATTAACCAAGGCGGCCCGGATTCTAGAAAAGGTAGACTTGTTGCAGTATTTAATGATTTCATTGTACTATTCACTGAAGATGACGGACTTGTTTATATCAATCTTTATCATGTGAAAAGTATAAGCCTAGTTGTTCAAGATGGTGAAAAGAAAAATCAAGACTCAATTGTTCAAATTCCTGAATGGGTTTGTGTTGACCATTTTCAAGATATTTTCAAACATTTTACTCAACACTGGATAACAGTCAAATCTGGCGGCCCTGAAAACTTAGAGGGTGTCCTTGTTGAAAATACTGGAGGACACTATACTCTTGTTAATAACCAAGATGTAATTAGAATCCAACCATTTCATATTCAAAGCATTAGTATTGGACCAAAAGGACAATTTAAACAGCAAAACCAAAATAAGAAACAGGAACAATCAGAAGAATCTTCAAATGAAAATCAAAATGAAGAAAGCTCTGAAAGTTCAAGTACTGAAAGCTCATCACAGCACTCAACAAGTAGTAGTAGAAGATCTTCCCGTAAATCCAATAGAAGAAGCGGTTCTTCGCGGGAAAGGATTGTTAAAACAATTGATTATAGATGGAAATTTTAAAGGATGATAGGTAAGAAAGCTCTTAATAAACAAGGTTTTTACTGGTGCATTGGTATTTAAATAACCAGTGCACCATTTTTTAGGAATGAGGTGATTAATATTGATTGATATAAAAGGTTTAATAGGAAAAGAAATATGTATGGAAATTTCGGGCAAAACTATTTTTACAGGAATTCTAATTGATATCGGTCTGGATCTAGCCGTTCTTTTTGACGGACTAAAATATCTGTATATTCCATTAATGCACATGCATACCATGAAAGAAAATTTAAATCCTGAGATTTCTGCGGAAACTCCTCTAAATTCACCAATTCAAAATAATTCTGAAACAGGATTATCCTATCGGAAAATTTTAAATAATGCAAAAGGGTGCTTCTTAGAAATATTTGTAACAGGAAACCGTTCTATTCATGGTTATATTACAAGTGTAATGAATGACTATATTGCCTTTTATTCACCTGTTTTCAAAACAATGATTATATCCATGCAGCACTTAAAATGGTTTACCCCTTATCACACCCAATTAACACCCTATACATTAAGCAATGAAAGTTTACCAGTTGTACCGTCAACTATTCCTCTTGCAAGGAGCTTTGATGAACAATTACAAAAATACCAGGGACAATTAGTCGTGTTTGATATGGGAGATCATCCAGATAAAGTAGGTCTGTTAAAAGGGATAAGCAATAATATTGTTCATTTAATAAATGCTAGTGGAGAATCTATCTTCTGGAAACAATATCATTTAAAAACTGCACATTTGCCTTAAAAACCCATTGAGTTTTTCGAGGGCACTGAAAATCTTCGACTTTTCAAGGAGATTAAATAACACATAAAAAAAAGACGACTCTGAAATTCCAAAAAATTGAATTTCTAGTCGTCTTTTTTGATCAAATGAGGTATATTTTCCTCTTATTTTAATCCATTA
>JAUZPL010000167.1 GCA_030705955.1 Bacillota bacterium
ACAAATGGCAGAATTACTAGGTTATTCTCTTCCTGGATATCGCAAAATTGAACAAGGAACCCGCGGATTGCCGATCGGCAAGGCCTTAAAGGCTGCGGAAATCTTGGGATGTTCTTTAGATGATCTTTTTTTGCCCTAATACGTCCCAAAATGGGTTAGTGATAGTGTGATCTATCTCAATCACTTATTTTACAATCTTAATTAATTTAATACAAATGAATTTTTGATTAAAGGGAGAGATTACCATGAACCAACCATCCAAAGAAACTAAAAAGTTGTTGATCCAATTAATGAAAAAGACATCTTTACCTGTCATTCTGTCCAAGGAAAAAGAAGAAAACCAAAATAAAGTATCTTAGGAGGAAAAAGAAATGAATATTAATGTTGATTTAATTAAAGAGTTTGCTGGATTCCATAAAAAGTTTTTGGAACTTGGTGCTTTAAATACTCGAATTGACAGTATGTCTGCGGAGATTCAAGTTCGTCATACTGATTTATTCGGTAAAGAAAACCTTCAGTTTGCTAAACGTCGATCTGATATATTTCCATATGAGGTTTTTATCATGATTAATGGAGTGAAGATCTTCGGAGTCATCGATGAAGAAGAATTATATGAAAACTTTCCGGAATTTAAAAATGAGTTGATTAATGAATTAAATAGCAAAGTGAAATACATGGAAGAAGATGTCCAATTAGATGGAGGTAGTGGTGATGATCATGCTGCGTGATTTGGAACATCCTGCAAATAGCGAAATAAATCGTAAAGGATTTGTAGGTTCTGAATGCTCTGCCTACGCTGGGACCGATTATTTTGGTACGGATATTCTCGCTAATGATGATATCGCTATTGATGGTGATGTAATCATTTTAAAAGATAACTTGGAACGTTATCTCTATGAAGTGTATGGAATTACATTTCAAACGATTGATTGAGTAACATTTGAAACAAATTGTGTCGTAAAAAAAGGAGGAAAAACCTAATGAGAAAAGTTAGATTAAGCATTCAAGAAACGTTGAAGTATCAAAGAGATATGATTATTGAAATACCTGATGATATGTCAGAAAGTACATTAAATTCTTTTTTGGATAAAGCACAAAGAAAAGCACAAGCAGCAATAGACGTAGGTTATATTCTTGAGGATTTTAATGATGAAATTAATGTCATTGAACAGCCTGATGAAAGTACCGATAGTCCTTGTGATACCGAAATAGAAATTGATGATTTTGATTTCATCAAGGAGGATGTAGACAACATTATCTAATGTCACATTACGAACCAAATTACGTCACAAGGAGGAAAAGGAATGACAGTTCTCTATGAAATGTCTCAAACACGTGCTCAATTATTGGCAATGGCAGATTCAATGGATACGGAAGTGTTTATTGATACGCTGGCGGCTATTGATGAAGAACTAGAGGATAAAGTTGAAAATACGGCCAAATTTATTCGCTGTCTTGAATCCGATGCGGAAGCGATAAAAGCAGAGGAAAAGCGTTTAGCTGATAAACGCAAAGCATTAGAAAACAAAGTAAGCAGCATTAAAGAATATCTGCAGCATGAGATGGAGTTTGCTGGACTGGACAAAGTGAAGCGACCAACTTTAACAGTATCCATCCAGCTAAACCCACCATCAGTAACAGTGCTTGATGAATCACTAATACCTGACACTTATATGATACCCGTTGCTCCTAAGCTTGACAAGAAGTCCATTTTAAAGGCACTGAAAGACGGGGAAGAAGTTCCCGGATGTGATATAGAACAATCAAAATCATTAAGGATTAAATAGGAGGAAATAAAATGGCACAACAAAATCAACGTCAAAATGCTTTAAAAGATTATGTTGAGGTTAATGTTCGGGTTGAACAATTTTATACAAAGTATCCAAACGGCAGGATCATCACTAATTTATTGTCTTGGAATGATGGAGTTGTGGTTATGAAAGCAGAAGTGTATCGGGATTTAACGGACCAAGTACCTTCTGCTACTGGACATGCCTATGAAAAAGAAGGTTCTTCCTTCATCAATAAAACATCTGCTTTAGAAAACTGTGAAACAAGTGCTGTCGGTCGTGCATTGGCTCTTCTTGGCTTTGAAATTAAAAAGTCGATTGCTAGTAAGGAAGAGGTTGAAAACGCGAAATTGAACCAAAATGAAACTCCTACATTAATCAATAGTAAAGAGTTTGGAGAACTAAAAACAAAGGTTTTAGAATTCGCTCAGTTAAGAGAAAAAACAGAAGATGAAGTTTATGCTGTTATGAAAATTTCCGATCCAACAGCTTTAACTTCTCAAGATGCCAAAATAATTATAACAAAGTTAAATGGATGGATTACATCAGCAAAAAAGGAGTTAGCCAAAAATCAAAAACAGGGAGCTTAGTTTTGCTCCCTTTTTACAAGGAGGATGTATATGACTACACTTGAACGCTTGCAAAATGAATATCAAGAAGCTGATCTGCATCCACGAAAAACAGAATTGGTAACGGAGGAAGAAACGTTTATTTTCTTTAACGAACATTTTTGGCTGTGGCCATGGCTATATGGACTTGTCTTTATAGCAGCAATCATTTTTCTATCGGTGGTGGGACCATGATGGGACCAGTACCGTTTGAAATCCCTGATTATTTTACGGTTGAATGGTATAACAGTCAGAAAGTATTAAGGAAAACAGATAAGGAGATTGCCAGGGAACTGCTTATCTCCTTACCGTTACTATCTAAATGGAAGCAGAAAATTGGATGGGAACCGGACAAGATATATAAGCTGATGTGTGGCAGAAAACGGTCGTTAGATCCAATACAGATTAGGAGAATGAAAAAACAAGGCTTATCCAATTATGCGATTGCTAGGGAACTTGATGTATCAGCGCAGGCGATAAGCTATTGGGTGAATATTCAATAGAAAAAATATGTCGCAAAGGAGTGGGATTGCATGGATTGTCCATATTGCGGTAAGACTGCTTTATTTATGAGTAGCAAGGATTTTTATGGGAAGGATTTTGGTTCCAATATGTATGTATGTAAATCATGTGATGCTTATGTTGGTACACATGGAAATAGTAAAGCTCCACTTGGTACTATGGCAAATGCGCAATTAAGAAGTTTACGAAAAGCTGCACATTCTTTGTTTGATCCATTGTGGAAAGGTAGAAAAATGTCACGCGATGGCGCTTATAGATGGTTACAAGATAACATGAATTTACCAGCAGATAAAGCCCATATTGGGATGCTTAACGATGATCAGTGCAAAGAACTCATACAGAAGTTAAAAACGTATAGGTTTGGAGCTAATTGAAAAAAAAGTGCGTCACAAGGAGTGATAAAATTGAAACTTAAAAATGTTGGTCAATTAAAAAAAGCATTAAAAAATATTGATGATGATTTTGAGATCGAAGTACTTCAAGTTGAGTTATTTAGAGGTTTAACAAATTACAACAAACACGAATTACTCTTAGAGGATGTTGGTTATACAGAAAAAGTTGTTATTTTATCGATTGGAAGTGAAATTGATTAAGACGACTTTTGATCAAATAACAAAGGAGAAATTCTTATGTACGGCATTTATAGCAAAGATACGCTAGTCGAAACAGCCGAAACCGAAGCAGAAGCAAAACAGCTAGTTGAATCATTAAACAGTCCAGATCCATTCGCCTTGCCCTTTGAAAAGTGTTTCTATGTCTACCGAGAAATGTAAAGTAAAAAGGATGTCCTTCCATTTGGGACATCCTTCCTAAGTATCATCGTATATCATATGGCATTCCTGCTTTTTCGTTTTTGCACCAATTCTTCATATTTTAGTCCTTTGAGAATTAAATTGGTAATTGCTTGTGAACGGCTTTCAAAACGCTTTTTGAACTTGAAATCATCAATTCGAATGAATAAATCTTCATCAAGCGTAATGGAAGTAGTAGGTTTGTAACCAGGTTGTTTATAATGTCCAGCCACAGGTATACACTCCTTTTTTAATAAGATTGTCTAATAGAGTATTAATGTAATACGAAACACTATTCTTTTACAAGGGTAAACAGATCGCCAACTTCACATTTGAGTACAGCACATAGAGCTGCAATTGTATCATAGTGAATTTGGTTGTTTTCATTCTTGTAAAAGCGGTCAAGTGTTTTTCTGGCAACTGGATATCCGATGTTCTCCATCATCCTTTGCAATTCAGAAATAGAACGGATCTCCTGTTCAGCCATTATTATAGCTAATCTGTTTTTTACAATCATTTTATATCACCTACCTAAATTTTTATACTTTATTACTTAATTCTATAATCATAATATAAAAAGTTATACCTATTTGTCAAATACTATTTGGCGACAAGAAATTCAAAAGTTCGTCACATCTTCATAAAAATTAGTAAGAAGTTACGAAAATGTGTTTGATTTAATTAGTAACATGTTATAAAATAGTAGTAGGAAGTTAATAAAGCTTCGGTGCCTCAAGGAGGTGAGAAAATGAGGGTGAGGAACAACTTAAGAATATTAATGGCAAAGAAAGGAGTGAAATCGGTTAGTCAATTAAGTAGGGAAACAGGTCTTTGCTACGAAACGCTTTTAAATTTTTATCATCATAAATATGAAGTTTTCAATAATAAAGTGGTTTCGACTTTATGTGAATTCTTTGATTGTAGCGTTGGTGATCTTCTGGAATTGGACAAGAAAGTTTCTTGAAATGATGTGATGAAAATGAAAAGGAGGACAATAAAAAATCCGATGCTGGACACATCGGATAAGGTTTCGATCAGTTATTTAATTAATAGTTCCTTATAGTCATTATACATTATTTTATGTCATTTGACTATAAGGAATATACGTTAAATTCCTTTTTGAAAGGAGAAAATTATGAATTTTTTAGTAAAAGATGATGATTATAAAGAAGAGTTAAAAGAACTTGAAGATAGATATAACAAACTTCCTGAAAGTGTTAAGGAATATTTTTCAAAAGTAATGATAACAAAAATGAATTTTATATTAACTGATTGTGAAGAATGCC
>JAUZPL010000168.1 GCA_030705955.1 Bacillota bacterium
ATGACATTTGACCGTGCCTATCGAAAAGCTTTAACTAAAGAAGAAGCGGTTATTGAAATTTTGGAAAATAAAGGAACCATGTACCATCCATTAGTCGTTGATGTTTTCTTATCGTTAATCGATAAGTTGCATATAACCAACAAGAAATGAGGTGTATCAGATGAAACGATTTGGTCTTACTTTTGCTCTTATCCTTTTAATTCAAGTCATTTCGGCAGGGGTTGCTTCTGCCGATACAGCAGTTCCAACGGATACGACAACTAGCACTTCCAGTTACAGTGTGCAGGTGTATACTCCACAGCCAACACCACCGCAACCATCTTGGTAATACTGAATTACCAAAAAAGGAGCAGCTCAGCTGCTCCTTTTTTGGTATTTTTATAGATTTAATCGTATCAAGGGGGAACCTATAATAGCTTTTTCTTGGTCACAAAAGGAAGATTAAAGGAAAATAACATATCTTTGATTAGATTTAAGATGTGAACCTCAACAGTAAAATCGTTAATAATTTCACACTATAAACATAAATGTGAAAAGGTGAACTTAAACTAACTGGTGCTTTAGTAAAAGAAGAGTTAATTGTTTTTAGATTGAAGTTCATATTTTAGTTATTCCATTATAGGGCGCTTTGTGGAAAATCATAAGCCTAATTCATCACTAAAATACGAAAGGATTAGGTTTTTTTATCTTTCAAAATCCTTAACGTTGTAAATATGCAGTTCCTGACGATGCCCATTGGTAAATGCATTGGCGATAAGTGGTACATTCTTATTGGCGTAATCAGCATAGTAATTCTGTGATGTTTAAAGTGGTATATAAAAAAAGCACGGGTTTATAGTACTTCATTAGACTCTGGCCAGTTATTAACATAGGTATCTAATCAGCCATGCTGTCATTAATGTTGCAAGGTCTTTTTATTATCATTTTGAAAAGGTACGGAAAAATCCTAAAGGAAAATACAATAATTGTTTTTGGGAGGAAGGTAATTGGTGCTTTTTGGAGAATAATATTTCTATCAATTTATATAGGGTGATAACCATGAACGAAAAACAAATTTGGAATACCATTGTTGCCAAGTTAACTGGAAATAGAGTTGAGCTTCCCACTATACCAAAAACCAAAAAGATTCCTGTATGGTTTTCTGCAACTACTGACGGAGAGGCTATTTTTATAGACAAAGCAACTGATCACAGGCCTTCTAGTAAATTATCAGTACAACGGAACTTAAAGTATAGTACTTTTCAAAAGGTTTATCCTCTTTATTTAAGGCGAGAGAGGGGAGATGCTGTGAGTCGTGAAGTAACTGCAATTACAGTAAACCAAGTATATTACTTTTCATTAATTAAACATCTTAGTGAATAACATCCATAAAATTTAGGAAATTGATATAACAATATATTAGCAAATTAAAATGAATTAAAAATAAATAGGAATGACATTCAATCTAGTAGTAGCCAAGGAAGATAAGGAAATTCCATTTAATGGACCAAAGAAATTCGTAAATACTGGCTTCATGTCCATTTTGAAAGGAAATCAAAAAGACCAGAGAAGTGATCAGGTCTTTTTGATCATAGCAAGTCAATGATTCCATCGTATTCCCAAAAATTCCACTTAGCTAAGTTTCCTTCTATTTGTTTTGAATGTTCTTTACGCGATATTCTCTTAATTGCTCAAATGTTAGGTTTCTAAAGAGATGAATTTTTTGCATAGCCGCATTGTATTTTTGTTCTAAATATAAATCTACTGATTTTTTTATGATAACTTCTAAACTTTTTCCATCACGGATAAGGGGGATTTTGGATTTGATACTATTGATTACATTTTCATAATGATGAATAGAAAAACCTTTTTCGTAAACTTCAATATATGTAGTTAAAATACTCTTATGTTGGACATCTGTTAAAACTTCAACATTACCAAAAACCTTTGTTAATACTGCATTTACTTCTTCAAAAATTTCATCGGTACTTTTGTATTTTATTATTTTTTTTGTTTGTGTTTCAATAGTTGTCATCATGCCCATCTCCCCTAAAATTTCACATCAGCTAATAACTGTTCGATTTCCTCGTCTGATAACTCTTTTTCTTCCACTTGTTGGGCTTCTTTTCTTTTCGGTTTTGTCTTAGGAGCCATTGCTCTAGATTCATCCAATAAACGCCCAATTTCCTCATCAGACAAGGCTGTGAACACTTCCGGCTCTTGAGCAACTTCATTTTCACTAGGCTTTACCGGAGGATTGATATAATTCTCAATACATGTTCGAACATATGGGTAGCAATCATTAAACCTACTGATTTTATTGATATGAATTCCGTTTAAAATTTTTTGATAGTCATAGATGGTTATACCATGACTCTTTTTATATTGATTAAACAAAATAGATAGCGTTTTTGCTGTTCCTTTGTGCAATCCATTAGGATATAGTTTTATGAATAAGGTATTTAATTCTCTATCTAAATAAAACTGTTCTTGTTCTTCGTGGATTTCTTCCTCCTCCTTTTTTCGGGCTTTGTCGATTAAATCATTAAGTATTTTAAAGAAGTAATTCGTTTTATGGTGGGAGTCTGCAAAAGATTTACCCTCCATTGTTCTGCATGTTTGCACAATCAATTGAAGAGGAGGTTTGATTTTATTGACCTCAAGATAATGAATAATTTCATCGACTTCAGAAAATTCAAAGTACCAACCTTCTAAAACACCCATGTAGTCTTGGATATTTTTTTTATTAAGGAAATTTTTTCCCTCTTTTGGTTGTTCTTTAGCCTTTGCTGCATTTTCGAAAATTTTATATCCATCTAGAAGTTTCTGGATTGTATCATATACTTCATCAATCGGTATGATAGAGCCTTCATCATCCCTCAGTATCAAACCTTCATCTCTATCATTTTTTATAATCTGCAAGGCTACCATTTTGAGAGCTTGGTAAACTGGCACGTTGTCAACCTCCTAGTTATTGTAATGGGGTAGGGTTAAGGATATGATTAAGATCCCCACCATTTAAAATTTCACACCAGCTAATTATTGCTTGATTTCTTCATCTATTAAATTACCTTTTAAAGTTCATGTGTTTAGATTTCCTTGTGTTTTATTCAAGTTTTTATCCAAAATCCACCTAACAAATTATATCATTTTTTTGATGATTATTGTTCAGTATAAAAGGAAATTAGAAGGATTTATGCTCTTAAAAGGCTTTTTAGAGGGAGTTCCTCTTTTTATTACTTTTCTTTTTTTGGTAAGGGCTAAATGAAAGGATCTTTTTATTTACCCTAAAATATAGTAGTATTTCCATATCTAATAAATTTCGTGATCATACAGGATAGAACATAGAGGGAGAACAACAAAATGGAAGCGGTTAAAGAGAAACTAATCGTAAATTCTGATAAAGGAAATCTACTAAAAGAGCTAGTAAAATCAATGAGTGAGTGCGAACGTTATTATTTTAGTGTTGCTTTTATCAACTTTAGCGGGCTACAGCTCCTTCTTGATCCATTAAAGGAAGCAGAGAAAAAGGGAATTAAAGGGAAGATTATCACTTCTACCTATCTTAATTTCACTGATGCCAAGGCATTAGAAAAAATAAGAGAGTTTCAAAATGTGGATTTAAAGGTTTTTGTTACGGATAAAGAAATTGGTTTTCACACGAAAGCTTACATATTTGAGAATAAAGATTGCTACAAGGTTATTATTGGTTCATCAAATATCACTCAAAGTGCATTAAAAAGTAATATTGAGTGGAATGTGGAAATCATTACAAAAGAGTATGGCCATTTTATACAGGAAGTTCTAAAGGAATATGAAAATCTTTGGAATAGAAGCGAGGAAGCCGATTCAGATTTTATTCAGAGGTATGAGGATTTTCTGAAGAGCTTTAAAAATACTCAAAAAACTCATCCCTTAATCTATGAAAATAAAAAATATATTGTACAAAATACGATGCAAAAACGAGCAACAGAAAATTTAGAAAGACTGAGGAGTTTTGGAGAGAAAAAAGCACTTGTCATAGCGGCAACCGGTACGGGTAAAACGTATATGTCGGCTTTTGATGTAAAGAATGTAAAACCTAAGAAACTTCTTTTTATTGTACATAGGGAAGAGATTTTAAAAAAGGCAAAAGAAACATTTGAATTGCTTCTTCCTAATGAGGGACTTACTTTTGGTTTACTTACAGGAAATCATAAACAAAAAAATGTTGATTATGTTTTTGCTACCATTCAAACGATTTCCAAATGCTTTCATGAATTTGAAAAAGAGGAATTCGACTATTTAATCATTGATGAAGCCCATCATGCAACTAGCCCGTCCTACAAATCCGTTTTAAATTATTTTGAACCGAAGTTTACTTTGGGGATGACGGCAACTCCTGAGAGAAGTGATGGTTATAACGTATTTGAACTATTTGATCATAATGTCGCGTTAGAAGTCCGTTTGCATGAGGCTTTAGAGGATGAATTAGTAATTCCATTTCATTATTTTGGCATAACTGATATTGAGGGCATTGATTTAAGTAATGTTAATATTGATGATATTGCTGAAATCACCAAGAGATTAAAGGTTAATAAACGGGTAGACTTTATTATTGAAAAAATGAATTTTTATGGTCATGACGGAGAGAAAAGAAAGGGCCTAGGCTTTTGTGCAAGTATTGAGCATGCTATGTATATGGCTAGTGAATTTAATAGAAAAGGCTATAAAAGTATTTGTTTGTATGGTGATGATTCTCCAGAAATACGAGAACGGTATATTAATCTATTAGAAAGTGACCATGACGATTTAGAGTTTATTTTTACGGTTGATATTTTTAATGAAGGGGTTGATATTCCCTCTATTAAGTGTGCCCGGCATGGGTGTAATCTCTAGGGTGAAAGTCCCGAACTGCGAAGGCAGAAGTAACAGTTAGCTTAACGCAAGGGTGTCCGTGGCGACGCGGAATCTGAAGGAAGCGAGCGGCAAACTTCCGGTCTGAGGA
>JAUZPL010000169.1 GCA_030705955.1 Bacillota bacterium
TACTTTATAAGGAATTTGCCCGATTAAAAATAAAGGAGAGCAACCTTATGAAACCTTATCAATATTACAATCTACCCTCATATTTCCCCTATCAGGAACAATTTGATCCAAACCGGCAGAACCCACCTGATGGTAGTTTAAAGGATATTCAGCAAACAAAAGAACTTCAACGTCTAAACAAGGAACTTACTCGACAAAATCAAGAAATCCATCGTTTGAACAGTAAGATAAGTCGGATCAATCATGAAGTTTTACGTCTGAACAAGACAAATGAGCTGCAAACACAACATTTGACAGCCATTAGCCAAAGACTGCGAATGATTGAAAACAGGCTAAATATTCATCCCGGCCACTCATAATCTAGGATATTTATTTAGCCATTTTTAGGAAGGAAGGATTGGTACATGTACGGATCTATGATTTATCCAGTATACCCTCCCTTGCCGTCTTACACTATATTTCCTAAAATACAACACCTTCCACGTTCACCTTATCCGAAAGTGGATACAAAAGTATTTCAGAATTCCATTAAATCCTTTCGTTATTTGATGGAACAAGGAGGTTTGTTATTAGATCAGCTCGGTGACTCAAGTTTTGCCTATAAAATAATGGATGCTGCTCAGCTAGGGAAAAAAGTACAAGTGGAAAATCTGATAAAATCAATCGGTCTAAAAGTACCAGTGACAACAAAGTACAACCCGTCAGGAGTTATATTCATTCTTCATTCACAAGTCCCTCAACAAACTTCAATAGATTGCTGTACATTAACCATTTCTATGAGGTGGGGGATCTAGTATAAACTCATAAAAAATAAACCTTTTAAAACAAACAAGAGCTGGAACTCATTATGAGCCAGCCCTTTTATTTTCACTCTATTTTTACTAAAGGTATTTTACCAGACTTCAATTCTAATTGTTTTTTTCAGATATTCCTCCATTTGTTCAACTGTTAATGGCCTGCTAAAGAAATATCCCTGGCCAATATTACATTCATTTTGCTGCAAAAAGTCTACTTGTTCTTTTTGTTCAATTCCTTCTGCTATTACAGAAAACTTCAAATGGTTCCCCATATCAATAATAGTCTTAACCATTACTCCCTGGGTAGAATGATAAAGAATATCATCAACAAATGATTTATCAATTTTAATTTTATCAATTGGAAGATGTCTTAAATAGCTTAAAGAAGAATAGCCTGTTCCAAAATCATCTATTGATAAATTAACCCCCAGATATTTTAACTGATTCAAAATAATCGTTGACTCTTCAATGTTTTGCATAATGCTTTCTGTTATTTCTAATTCAAGATATTTTGGATTTAAACCAGCCTGATCAAGCACTTTTATAACATTATCAACAAAGTGGTCTTCCTGTAACTGGCGAACAGAAATATTAACCGCAATGGGTACCCTCTGAAATCCAGCATCTTGCCAGACTTTATTTTGTTTACAAGCCGTTTGTAAAACCCACTTTCCGATCGGAACGATAAGGCCGGTTTCTTCTGCTAAAGGAATAAATTCAGATGGCGAAATAAACCCAAGCTCAGGATGATGCCAGCGCAATAATGCTTCTATACCAACAATTTTCCCAGTTGTTAACTCTATTTGCGGCTGATAGTGAAGAATTAACTGATCTCGTTCTAACGCTTTTCGAAGCCCATTTTCAAACTCCATCATTTGAATAGAATTACCATTAAGATTAGAATCATAAAATTGGAACTTATTTTTTCCGTGCCCCTTTGCGACATACATCGCTGTATCAGCATTCTTTATTAAAGTTTCTTCGTCATTTCCATCAGTTGGATAAATACTGATCCCAATACTTGGTGTAATAAAAAACTCTTGGTCATTCACTTCTAATGGATTTAAAAATTCATCAAGGATTCGCTGGGCAATTATGGCTGCACTCTCTTTATTGGTATTTTCTATCAATATAATGAATTCGTCCCCGCCCTGTCTAGATACCATTCCTTCTTTATGTACAGTATTTTGCAGTCTTTTGGCCACTCTTTGTAATACAACATCCCCTGTTGAATGCCCTTTTGTATCATTGATAAACTTAAACCGGTCTAAGTCTAAAAATAGAACAGCTGCCATTTGTTTTTTTTGTTGATTTAATACTTCATTCAAATATTTCTTAAACATATTTCGATTTGGGAGACCTGTTAGAGTATCGTAAAAAGCCATATATTGGATCGTTTTTTCAGCTTTTTTGCGGTCCGTGATATCCCTGCCAACAACCTGCGTCACCATTCTCCCTCCAAATAGGATTGGCATCGCTGACATCTCGACATCAATTATTACACCATCAAGACGTTTTATCTGAAATTCAAATCTCATTACTTCAAATTTACCGCCAACCATAGAGTTTTCTCTGATTCTTATATCATCAATAATGTCTGAGGGGGCAAATTGTTCAACTGAGAGGCCTACTAACTCAAATGGCCCCGAAGCGCCTAATAAATAAGCTCCAGTCTCATTTATATAAGTGATATTCCCTTGATTAATAACAGCAACAAAATCAGGCGACATTTCAACTAAACTACGATAACGATCTTCACTTTCCTTACGATTTGTAATATCAAACAATACACTATTAAAGTCAATAAAACTTCCGTCTTCATCAAATGTTGGAAATCCGCTGTCCTGGATCCATCGAACCTCACCATCCGGGCGAATAATCCGATATTCACTCGTAGCCGGCTCACCTAAACTTATCTTTTCTAGTCTTTCAGTCAAAACAGCTACATCATCTGGATGGATGACCTTTCTCCATAAATCAAAATCCTGATAAAACGCTTCCAACGAGTATCCATATAATTTTTCAATTCCTGGGGTAATGCGAAGTGTATTCGTTTTTATATCATGCGACCAAATAGCTACATCCAGCGTATCAAAGATATTTTTAACCTTTTGTTCAAGGCTGCCAAGTTCCTGTGCTGTCTTATCCATTTTTTTAAAAAGAAAAAACATTAAAACCATGGTTACAAGAAACACAGCAACAGAAGGAAGTTTATCAATATTAATAGAAGGAAAAAGGACTGTGCCGATCTCATCTATTAACACTGTAATAATTAACAATCCAAAAATAAGCATCCATTTACGCATAAAAAATAGTCCTGTTTTTCAAAGTTGCTTTCCCCTTTATTAACATTGCTTAGCTATTTTAAAAATATCAGAAAATTACACGTTTAACAATTACATCTGTAATATTTTTGTCGTTGGAAAAATAATCCACCTAAGGAATTAAACTTACATTGTGGCCATTATCATAAATTAATATATTTAAGTTACAAAAATAACAATCTCTTATAAAATGTGAATATGACATTTCAATAGATAAAAGGGGGAAAATGAGTGAAAAAACTATTTTCATTTTTTTTAGTAATCTTATTCATACTTTCTTCATTGAACTTAATGGACGTCGCTAAAGCCGACGATAATCCTTCTATTTCAATTAAGCTTAAAAACTATATTGGAAATCAAAATCAATTATCAATTACTGTAAAAGGTGAATATGACATTTTTGACTCTTCTATTTCATTGCTAGAGGGAAAAACATATACAGTAAAAGTTGAAAATAATACCCTTTCTTTATATGATAATGGCTTATTCCTCGCTAATTTCGCTAGTTTACTAGCTACACCAAAGGAATATGGAACAAATAACTATATCCTCATCAATAATCGACCCTATTTAGGTTCCATGAATTTCGTGATTGAACAAAACACCTATGTACGACCAATCAATACACTGCCAATCGAAGATTATTTAAAAGGAGTCGTTCCTTATGAAATGATGGCTTCATGGAATAAAGAAGCCTTAAAAGCACAGGCAGTTGCAGCCAGAACCTATGCGACTCGATACAAAGTGTTGGACATGGATGATACCATCAGCTTTCAAGTATATGGAGGATATTCTTGGGATCCTAATAGTACCGCAGCAGTAGATGAAACAAAATTCCAAACTCTAACCTATGATGGGAAGCTCATTGATGCCTTTTATTCTGCTAGCAATGGCGGAATGACTGAAACCAATGCAAACGTTTGGGGAGGAACTCCTTTAGCTATTTTTCCAATTAAAGAAGATCCATATGATACGAAGGTTCCATGGGGCTTTAAACTAAGTAAAACACAAATTGATACAACATCTTTAGATTTAGCCAATCCCGATAATTGGTGGAACTCCATCAAGGAAGCTGATCCTACTCTTATTGCAAACATTAAAAATTGGATGGTTCAAAATGGGTACTCCAATAATGAAATAAAAATTATTTCCATTCCTGAGCTGTCATTTTCTCCTGAAAAGACAACGGGTGGTCGTGTGAAATATGGAACTATCACTCTACAATTCTTTTTAAAAGATAAAACGACCGGAAACTATGTAATGGATAGTAACAATCAAATTAAGATGAATACATTGACTTTCGTTAATACTAACGCATCGAGAATTCGTGCTATGATGGGTCTTAATATCATAAAAAGCTACCTAGTTACCAATTACACAGATGATGGTGCATCCTATTCTGTCGGAGGCTTGGGAAATGGACATGGGGTTGGCATGAGCCAGTGGGGTGCCAAATCAATGGCTGACAAAGGATTAACTTACAAAGATATTCTAAGCTTTTATTATACTGGAGCAACATTAACTAATGCAGATTCAGTAGCGTCTGAACCTGTTCCACCTATTGTCTCGAATGTGACTACTGCCTACACACAAAAAAGCAGTCAAATTACTTTGGATTACACTATTAACGAGGCAGTTACCGCAACTGTTTATGTAAAGAATGCAAAAGGAGCCATTATTGCTTATCCAACAAAAAATAGTGACATAACGGTTGGCAGGCATCATGTAGCCTTAAATGTTTCCAAAATACCAAACGGAGCTTATACATTTGGTATTAGTGCAACGAATAAGAATAAAATGATCGCTTCAGCAGTTAAAAATGTAACCATAAATAAAA
>JAUZPL010000017.1 GCA_030705955.1 Bacillota bacterium
CAACTCAAAGGAGAAAAGAGAATGAGTTGTGGAGAAAAGGGTTCAATCGCCACAACTCAAAGGAGAAAAGAGAGTGAGTTGTGGAGAAAAAGGTTCAATCGCCACAACTCAAAGGAGAAAAGAGAGTGAGTTGTGGAGAAAAAGGTTCAATCGCCACAACTCAAAGGAGAAAAGAGAGTGAGTTATTTTCAAAGAAGTTCTACTGCATTATCTCAAAGAAGTACTGTATAGGTTATCCTCAAAATAGTTCTATAAATTTGTTTCCTAAACTTATAAACGGCTGTTCCTTTTGTGGATCTCCTCCCTTTCCAAACAAACATACTTTTCTTTCCTCAAACTTTGCATTAAAATTTTATAGGGAGAAGAAAACAATCTGGAGGTGGCCAGCATGAAAGATATTATTAAGCAGAAGCTTACATTGTTGCCTGATCAGCCTGGCTGCTATTTGATGAAGGATCGTCAAGGGACGATCATTTATGTCGGCAAGGCAAAAGTATTAAAGAACAGGGTTCGATCTTACTTTACGGGCTCACACGATGGTAAAACATTAAGGCTTGTAAATGAAATAGAAGATTTTGAGTATATTGTTACTTCATCTAATATAGAAGCACTTCTTTTGGAGTTAAATCTTATTAAAAAGCATGATCCAAAATACAATATTATGCTTAGGGATGACAAGACCTATCCGTTTATAAAAATTACGGCGGAAAGGCATCCAAAGCTTATTATTACTAGAAAGGTAAAGAAGGATAAAGGAAAATATTTTGGGCCGTATCCAAATGTACAAGCTGCAAATGAAACAAAAAAACTGCTTGACCGGATTTATCCTTTACGAAAGTGTTCAACACTGCCAGACCGCGTTTGTCTGTATTACCATCTAGGTCAGTGTCTTGCTCCATGTGTCAATGATGTTTCAGAAGAACAATATAAGCAAATAGTTGATGAAATTACCCGTTTTTTAAATGGCGGCTATAAAGAAATAAAGAAAGAATTAACTGAAAAGATGACAAAGGCAGCAGAAGAATTGGATTTTGAAAGAGCAAAGGAATATCGTGATAAGATTGTTCATATTGAAACGACAATGGAAAAACAAAAAATTACGATGACTGATTTTACGGATCGGGATGTATTTGGTTATGCTGTAGATAAGGGCTGGATGTGTGTACAAGTCTTTTTTGTAAGGCAAGGGAAGCTAATAGAGCGTGATGTCTCTATGTTTCCAATTTATAATGAACCCGATGAGGAGATTTTAACCTTTCTAGGGCAATTTTATTCTAAAGCAAATCACTTTAAGCCAAATGAAATTCTCATTCAAGAGGACATCGACCAAGAGCTTACTGAACAGCTCCTTCAAGCTAAAGTCATAAAACCTCAGCGAGGGCAAAAAAAGGATCTTGTCCGCTTAGCGATTAAGAATGCCAAAATTGCTCTAAATGAAAAATTTTCTTTAATTGAAAGGGACGAAGAGAGAACAGTAAAGGCTGTTGAAAATTTAGGAAAGTTCCTAGGTATTTTCACTCCTCATCGGATTGAGGCATTTGACAATTCGAATATACAAGGTACAGACCCGGTTTCTGCTATGGTCGTATTTATAGATGGAAAACCTTATAAAAAGGAATATCGTAAATATAAGATTAAAACAGTAAAAGGCCCAGATGATTATGAGTCCATGCGGGAAGTTGTTAGAAGAAGGTATTCAAGGGTTCTGAAAGAGGAATTGCCAATCCCTGACTTAATTATGATTGATGGTGGGAAGGGACATGTTGAAGCAGTAAGAGATGTATTAGAAAATGAACTAGGCCTAGATATTCCTTTATCAGGACTTGTAAAGGATGATAAGCATAGGACCTCTCAACTTTTGTATGGGAACCCTCTAGAAATAATTCCATTAGCACGTAATAGCCAGGAGTTCTATTTACTGCAAAGGATTCAAGATGAAGTGCATAGGTTCGCTATCACCTTTCATCGTCAAATTCGCGGAAAAGGAGCTTTTCAGTCTTTACTTGATGAAATACCTGGTATTGGAGAGAAAAGGAAAAAGTTGTTGTTAAAACATTTTGGATCAGTGAAAAAAATGAAAGAAGCGGAGTTAAATCAATTCACTGAAATTGGTATACCACAACCTGTCGCTGAAGAACTCATTCAAAAACTGCAAGAATAATGATTGTCAGAAAAAAATCCCTATGCTATAATTAACGAAAATTTAATATCTATCACTTTAACATATTAAAGTGAAGGTAGAGGTGCGAAATTCAATAGTAAAGGTTCTGAGAAGATTGAGCTTCCATGAAGAACTTTGAAAGGGGATGTTCGCCGAAGTAAGGGAAGACTCTTTACTCCCTATGCTGGTCCAGTGTTAAATAAATTCTGGATTGTCAAGACATTTTGTCTTGGAGAGCTATCTCACATAAGTATGCGTCAGATTTTTTCTTTCGTGTTCTTAAGCAATGAGATGCCCTTCTCATTGCTTTTTTATTTTTTTAGGAAAAACTACTATAAAATCAGAGGCTTAATTGAAAGAAGGGGAAGAAGTGGGATTAATCGTTCAGAAATTTGGTGGAACTTCTGTTGGCAGTGTGGAGAGAATTTTAAATGTCGCAGAATGCGTAAAGGAAGAAAAACGAAGAGGCAATAATGTGGTGGTGGTTGTGTCCGCAATGGGGAAGACAACAGACCAGCTTGTTAGTTTAGCAAAAGAAATTTCCAGCGAGCCGAGCAAAAGAGAAATGGATATGCTGTTAACTACCGGGGAGCAAACAACTATTGCTCTTTTGGCAATGGCCCTTAATCAAAAGGGTTTTGAAGCAGAATCGTTTACAGGCTGGCAGGCTGGTATCATAACGGAACCAGTCCATGGTAATGCAAGGATAACCAAAATCAATACAGATGCAATTGAATCAAAGCTATCAAAAGGAAAAATTGTGATTGTAGCTGGATTTCAAGGTATTACTGAAGAGGGAGCCATAACAACATTAGGAAGAGGCGGATCGGACACTACAGCTGTAGCGCTTGCTGCTGCATTAAACGCGGACCGCTGTGACATATATACAGATGTAACCGGTGTTTTTACAACGGATCCGAGATATGTAAAAAATGCTCGTAAGCTGCATGATATTTCATATGATGAAATGCTTGAGTTAGCAAATTTAGGTGCTGGTGTATTGCATCCAAGAGCGGTTGAGTTTGCAAAAAATTATCAAGTACAACTTGAGGTAAGGTCCAGTATGGAAAAAATAGAGGGAACTGTAATTAAGGAGGAAGCAGTAGTGGAACAAAATCTAATTGTCCGTGGAGTGGCATTTGAAGATGAAATAACTAGAGTAACGGTGTTAGGCCTTACCAATTCTTTGACAAGCCTATCGACTATATTCACAACTTTGGCTGAACACCATATAAATGTTGATATTATTATTCAGAGCATTACGGAAGCTGAAACGACAAATCTTTCGTTTTCAATTAAAACAGAGGATTTAAATACAACCTTAAAGGTATTGGAAGAGCATAAGGCATTGTTAAACTATGAAGGAATCGATGCAGAAAATCACTTATCCAAAGTATCAATTGTGGGCTCTGGTATGATTTCTAATCCAGGTGTTGCTGCAAAAATGTTTGAAGTTCTTGCAGAGAAGCAAATTCAAGTTAAGATGGTAAGCACTTCAGAAATTAAGGTTTCTGTTGTTGTTAATGAAGTAGATATGATTAAAGCAGTTGAGGCGCTGCATGATTCATTTGGACTTTCTGAAAGCAAATAAAGAAAACTCGCCGATTGGCGATCCCTTAAGGCGAAGACAGAGGCGTAGTTGCCCTGATGCGTTCAGAATTTATGAATATAAATGCTGTTTAGCTAAATAAAGGACCGGGGTATCCCGGTCTTTTAAATTTCATCTTTATTATCCCACTTTACAGTGAATTCTACTTTTGAAGAACGCTTTACAGGGTGTTCATAAGCTTCCGCCACAACTTCTTTTTGACTTTCAATTTGCTGGGCTAGAAACCCTGCTTCAAGCTGAAAGAAATGCTCTGCTTTGGACTTTACTCTGGAAACAATTAATGGACTTAAAAGCTCAAATTCCATTTCATTTTTCTTTTCACTTTTTAGGTGAAGTTCTCCCCAGGCAGCATTTCTAAAAAAAACAATGATTTCATCAAGTGTTCCTAGTGGGAATTTTCTTGCTATCCTTTTTCCAGCCCAATATAGGATTTCTGGAGTGTCTTTTCCTAAAATGTCAGGAAGAAGAACTTCCCGTAACAGTTCATAGCCGAAAATTGTTGCTGTTCTTGAATCATCAGAATGGTTAAGTTCAGCAGGTGAATTCATACTCAATGGTCTCCCCTCTTTCTATCATTCTATTATATACAAATTTAAGTTTAGTTTTTATAAAAAAAAGTCATGTGATACAAAGAAAATTTTGTTATTTTAATATATAGCATTTAAAGGTAATTTAAGGGTATTTTTTACTCTAAAAAGTGTAATAAAGTGATAAATTTAACTATTTTGGAAGGGAAAGTAGTCTAGAATTAAAAGTACAATATATTCAAAAAAATTTTATTTTTAAAAAATATTTGTGTATCCGTTTTCTTGACGGTCAAAAGTGATGGGAGTAAAATGAACATGTCACATAATTGTTAAAAAGTAGATTTACTTTTTTCACAAAGATGTGAGGTTTTTCATTTTTTTGTTAAGAATGGGATAGTATAAACCTTGCATCGTCAAATTTTTAGGGGGGTAAATTATGACAGGTAGTCGAGAGTTTTTTTATCGCAGGTTGCACTCGTTATTAGGGGTTATCCCGGTAGGTTTATTTCTAATTGTGCATCTAACAGTAAACCATTTTGCTACAGCAGGCGAAGGTTCTTTTAATAAGGCAGTTGGCTTTATGGAACATCTTCCATTTCTTCACTTTTTAGAAATTGTGTTAATCTTTTTGCCTCTGTTATACCACGCAATATACGGACTTTATATTGCCTTTATTGCTAAAAACAACGTGAAACAATTTGGTTACTTTCGAAACTGGATGTTCTTGATCCAACGTGTAACAGGTGTCATTACGTTAATCTTTGTTGCATGGCATGTTTGGGAAACTAGAATTGCATATGCACTTGGTACACCACTCGATTTTCATATGATGGAAAATATTCTTTCCTCTCCGTTTATGTTCTGGTTCTATATCATTGGCGTTATTTGTACAATTTTTCACTTTTCAAATGGCCTTTGGTCCTTCTGTGTTAGCTGGGGACTTACAGTTTCGCCTCGTTCACAAGTCATTACTACATATGTGACAATTGTTATTTTCGTTCTACTTTCCATTATTGGAGTTCAGGCGTTAGTAGCATTTGTTTAAAAGAATTTATCGTTGTCATAAGAATCGAAAAAATATTGGATTTTGGATTAAGGGAGTGAGTCACGATGAGTAAAGGGAAATTGATTATAGTCGGAGGCGGTTTGGCCGGTTTAATGGCAACTATCAAGGCTGCTGAATCGGGTACACCGGTAGAGTTATTTTCGCTAGTGCCGGTTAAACGTTCTCACTCTGTTTGTGCCCAAGGTGGTATTAATGGAGCCGTTAATACAAAAGGTGAAGGGGATTCTACGTGGATCCACTTTGACGATACAGTTTATGGTGGAGACTTTTTGGCAAACCAACCCCCTGTCAAGGCTATGTGTGATGCAGCGCCAGGAATTATCCATTTAATGGACAGGATGGGGGTAATGTTTAACCGTACTCCTGAAGGATTACTTGATTTCCGTCGATTTGGGGGAACTCAGCATCACCGAACTGCATTTGCTGGTGCTACAACAGGTCAACAATTACTATATGCTTTGGATGAACAGGTTCGGCGCCATGAAGTTGCTGGCTTGGTAACAAAGTATGAAGGTTGGGAATTCTTAGGGGCTGTTCTTGATGATGAAGGTGTCTGCCGTGGTATTGTTGCTCAGAATTTAATTTCTATGGAAATTAAATCCTTTGCAGCTGATGCTGTTATTATGGCAACTGGTGGCCCTGGTATTATTTTTGGTAAGTCTACAAACTCAGTCATTAATACAGGCTCAGCTGCCTCTATTCTTTATCAGCAAGGTGTTTACTATGCAAATGGTGAAATGATTCAAATTCACCCAACTGCCATTCCAGGAGATGACAAACTCAGATTAATGAGTGAATCTGCACGTGGTGAAGGTGGTCGTATTTGGACGTATAAGGATGGAAAACCATGGTACTTCTTAGAAGAAAGATATCCGGCGTACGGAAACTTAGTACCTAGGGACATTGCAACTCGTGAAATTTTCAATGTTTGCGTTGACTTAAAACTTGGAGTTAATGGTGAAAACATGGTTTACCTGGATCTTTCTCATAAAGATCCACATGAATTGGATGTCAAACTTGGTGGAATCATTGAAATTTATGAAAAATTCACAGGCGATGACCCAAGAAAACTTCCAATGAAGATTTTCCCAGCTGTTCACTACTCAATGGGCGGAATGTGGGTTGATTATGATCAAATGACAAACATACCTGGTCTTTTTGCTGCTGGTGAGTGTGATTTCTCTCAACATGGAGCCAACCGCTTAGGAGCTAACTCCTTACTATCTGCTATTTATGGTGGAATGGTTGCTGGACCGAATGCTGTTAAATATATTGATGGACTTGAAAAGACTTCAGATGCAATTTCATCTACTCTTTATGATCAAGCAACTAGAGAACAGGAAGAAAAGTGGAACTCCATTTTATCTATGAATGGAAAAGAAAATGCATATGTTCTTCATAAGGAGCTTGGGGAATGGATGACAGACAATGTTACAGTTGTTCGTTACAATGACAAGCTTTTAAAAACAGATCAAAAGATTCAAGAGCTATTGGAACGTTACCAAAATATCAATATTAATGATACGGCAATATGGAGCAATCAGGGAGCAGCATTTACTCGCCAATTACAAAATATGCTTCAGCTAGCCCGGGTCATTACTCTTGGTGCATATAATCGAAATGAGAGCCGTGGAGCTCACTATAAGCCTGACTTCCCTACCCGTAATGATGAGGAATTCTTAAAGACAACGATGGCTAAATTTGTGGATTCTAAATCTGCTCCAGCTTTCCATTACGAAGATGTTGATATATCTTTACTTAAGCCTCGTGAGCGCAATTATGCGGTAAAACATTAACAGGGGGAGTTGAAAAAAATGTCTAGCAGTAAAATGGTGAAATTCATTATTTCTCGCCAAGATAATCCAAATTCTGCTCCATATCAAGAGGAGTTTGAAGTTCTATATAAACCAAATATGAATGTGATTTCAGCATTAATGGAAATCCGCAGAAATCCAGTAAATACAAAGGAACAAAATACAACCCCAATTACTTGGGATATGAACTGCTTAGAAGAAGTTTGTGGTGCTTGTTCCATGGTTATTAACGGAAAACCACGCCAAGCATGTACTGCGCTTGTTGATCAATTAGAACAGCCTATTCGTCTTGAGCCAATGAGAACATTCCCGGTTGTTCGCGACCTTCAAGTTGATCGCAGCAAGATGTTTGATTCGTTAAAGAAAGTAAAAGCATGGATTCCAATTGATGGTACGTATGATTTGGGTTCTGGTCCACGTATGCCGGAGAAGAAACGTCAATGGGCATATGAATTATCAAAATGTATGACATGTGGTGTTTGTCTTGAAGCATGTCCTAACGTAAATAGTAAATCTAATTTTATGGGTCCATTTGTATTTAACCAAGTAAGATTATTTAACGCCCACCCAACTGGTGCAATGAATAAGGCGGAACGTTTAAATGCATTTATGGAAGATGGAGGATTACAAGGTTGTGGAAATTCGCAAAACTGTGTCCAATCCTGTCCAAAAGGCATTCCAATCACAACCTCAATCGCAGCTGTTAACCGTGATGCATCCATCCAAGCATTTAGAAACTTCTTCGGAAGTGACAATGACTAATTAATAAATAACCTCTTTTTCTTAAAAGAAAAAGAGGTTTTCTTTATATAAAAAGAAATATAAAATAGAGTGATGAGGGAGAAAAGGCTGGAAGGAGATAGGAATGAAAAAAAGGCTATGGCTTCCCTATTTTATTATTTTAGTGGGGTTAGTAATCGTTGGAATGGGAATTTGGCAGTTGACCAACACAAATATACAAACAGAAAAGACATTTAGTAAAGCAAAAAAATTGGTTGAGTCGAACTCCAATCGCACACCCCAAAAGACAACGATTAAGAAAGACACTCCACCTCTCAAGGGAGATGTAATCGGGCTACTGGATATTCCTAGAATAAAAGCCGAATTGGCCATTGTCGAGGGAACAAATCCGAATGATCTTGCAAAAGGAGTAGGACATTACAAGGGTTCTTATTTTCCAGGTGATCATGGCCAAATTGTATTATCAGGACATAGAGATACTGTTTTCCGCCATTTAGGGGAATTAAATATAGGGGATACTCTAGTAGTAAAGCTGCCAAAAGGAAACTTTAGCTATAAAATTACCCATACAAAAATTGTCAAAGCTGAAGATACAAGTATCATTACACTGCAACATAAACAAGAGGAATTAATTTTAACTACCTGTTATCCATTCCGCTATATTGGAAATGCCCCTGATCGATATATTATTTATGCCAAGCCAATTTTAAAAGTCAAAATATAGTTTATTAAAGGGTAGCAGTAATTAGGTAAATTAATTACTGCTACTCTTTTTTGATGAGCTAAAGTGTTTCCAAATATAGAAAAAGAATTTATAATAAAATGAATAGTGATTCATTTTTCTGAAGGAGATGATGAGATTGGGGAAAATACAGTATATCAACGATTTGAAGAAATGGGAGCAAGAATTTCGTTTTTACCATTCGGTAACGGTTCGTTTTTCCGAAACTGATATGTTTGGCCATTTAAACAATACCATTCCTTTCGTATATTTTGAGGGGGCTAGAATTGAATACTTTCATACCCTTGGATTTATGCAGGACTGGGTTTTGCCGGAAAGTGATACTATTCCAGTTGTTGCAGATCTTCAATGTGATTTTTTACAACAAGTATTTTTTAATGAACAATTAAAAATATATGTAAAAGCCAGTATAGTAGGTAATTCTTCTGTTGATCTTCACTATATGGGAAAAAAAGAGGACCATTCAATTTGTTTTGTTGGCAGGGGAACGATGGTTCAAATTTCAAAAAGGACAGGTAAGAGTATTCCTTGGACAGAGCTTATGCGTCAACTGTTGGAAAAAGATGTACCTGTCCAATTATAAAATCTTTTTTTGCACATTTTTTTAAAAAATAGACTCCTTTAAGGAAATGTATTCACTCCATTAACCCTGTTCACATATGATATGGTGACTAAATATATACCCACCCCATGGTTCATACTGGCGAAGGCAAGGAGGGTTACAATACTTGAAAGAGAATGAATATACTCACAAGCCACTACTCACCAAACGAGAAAGGGAAGTATTCGAACTGTTAGTACAAGATAAAACAACAAAAGAAATCGCTGGTGAATTGTTTATAAGCGAGAAAACAGTTCGAAATCATATTTCAAATGCTATGCAAAAGCTTGGCGTAAAAGGGCGATCACAAGCAGTTGTAGAGCTCCTTCGAATGGGAGAGCTAGAACTTTGATCCTGACCGGCTTCCAATTTGGAAGCCGGTTAAATTTATTGGGTATGGAATATTGTCATATGACTTATAATCTTTTCTTGAATTTTTTAAGAAAAAAGGTGAAAATAAGAGCAAGATTAGGTTTATATTATAGGAGTGTTGTATTCATTATGAAAATAGAAAATTCGCCTCAAGTAAATGGGGATATGGTGGCAACCATTGAAAAGGAATTACGTTACATAGCCGCGCTTATTAAACAAAAGGGAAGAGAAATTTTAAGTAATTACACGATAACACCCCCACAGTTTGTAGCTTTACAATGGCTTTTTGAAGATGGGGACATGACAATTGGGGAATTATCTAATAAAATGTTTCTAGCCTGCAGTACAACCACAGATCTTGTTGATAGAATGGAAAAAAACCAGTTATTAATGAGAGTAAAGGATACAAATGATCGCAGGGTTGTGAGAATTCACTTATTAGATGAAGGAAAAAGAATTATTGATGAAGTTATTAAAAAACGACAACTATACCTAGAAGAAATTTTAAGTAATTTTTCTGGAGAAGAAACGAAGCTTCTTCAAAGTAGTTTATTAAAATTACATCAAGAAATGCGGAAAGAATGAGGCGGGAATTTTGAAACAACCAATTGGTGTCATTGATTCAGGTGTTGGTGGACTAACTGTTGCAAAAGAAATGATGAGACAGTTACCAAATGAGCAAATTATTTATTTAGGGGATACTGCACGATGCCCTTATGGCCCTAGATCAAGTAAAGAGGTTAAGAAATTTACCTGGGAAATGACTTCCTTTTTGCTGCAAAAAAAAATAAAAATGCTTGTCATCGCCTGTAACACGGCAACTGCAGCAGCACTAGGAGAAATTCGAAGGGAATTATCAATTCCCGTTCTAGGTGTGATCAACCCGGGTGCACGTGCAGCAATAAAAAAGACTAAAAATTATCGTGTGGGAATTATAGGAACAGAAGTAACAGTAAATAGTGGGGCATACGAGAGAGCATTGAAATCATTAAATAGCCGTCTATTTGTTAAGGCCCTAGCATGCCCAAAATTTGTACCACTTGTGGAAAGCGGAGAATATTCTGGTCTAGTTGCAATGAAAATTGTCGAGGAATCCTTAAAGCCATTATTAAATCAGAATCTAGATACCCTTATTTTGGGCTGTACCCATTACCCGCTATTAGAGCCACTTATTAAAGATTTTATGGGTGACAGAATAAATGTCATTAGCTCTGGTGATGAAACAGCTAGAGAAATTAGTGCAATTCTTCAATACAAATGCATGTTAAGCACGAATGAAGAAGATCCATGTCATGAATTCTACACAACAGGTTCACGTGTGATTTTTTCTAAAATTGCCACAGAGTGGCTGGAAACCCCTATTGAAAATGTAAAAACTATAAAATTGTAAAAGGAAAATGGTCTAAGCTGAATGCTAGACCATTTTTCTTTTCATAATTCTAAAAAGAATGTCCAATTTTCTTTCTAAAGGCGGTCTAAATTTGTACAAGTATCGTATATATGGTAGTACAAACTGTCTTGGAGGGATTCCTATGAATAAAAATAAAACAACCATGCTTGTTTCTGCGGTTTTTGCATCCTCTGTTTTAATGTCAGGATGCGGGTTGTTTGGAAATGAAGTGCAAAAGAAAATTGATCCGCCAAAAGATGTTTCTATTTCAAAGGATAGCAGCACCACAGCTAGCTCAACTAAAAAAACAGCAGGAACGAAGACAGAAGTAACGGTCAAAACAGAGTTATACCTGATTGATAAAGATGGATATGTTGTTCCACAAACACTAGCACTTCCGAAGACAAATTCAGTTGCAACACAAGCACTGGATTATCTTGTAGCAGATGGTCCGGTTTCTAATGTTCTGCCAAATGGATTCAGACCAGTATTGCCAGCAGGAACTGAAGCCTCTGTTTCTATTAATGATGGAATAGCTAAAGTCGATTTTTCTAAAGAATTTAAAAATTATAAGGCAGCAGATGAAATGAAAATATTGCAATCCATTACATGGACGTTGACACAATTTAACACTGTAAAAAGTGTACAGATTTCAATGAATGGAAAAGAATTAACCAAAATGCCTGTGGCTGATACGCCAATCAGCGAAAACCTATCAAGGGCAAGTGGAATAAATATTGATACTTCCAATGTTTTAGATATTACAAATACAAGACCTGTTACTGTTTATTATATTGGCGGAGAAGAAGGCTCCTATTATTATGTACCTGTAACAAAAAGGGTAAGCAATACTGAAAAAGATAATGTTGTTGCCGCAGTAAATGAACTAGTAAAAGGGCCAAATGAATCATCAGATCTTGTAACTGATTTTATGCCAGATGTTAAACTTCGTGAAGCTCCTAAGGTTGAAAATGGGAAAGTAACACTAGACTTTAACAATTCAATCTATGGAAGCTTTGATAAAAAGGTCATTTCGCAGCATTTGCTTGATTCACTTGTTCTTTCTTTGACAGAGCAGACAGGAATTAATCAAGTAGAAGTTCTAGTGAATGGAAAAGCAGATTTAGTGAATGAAAAGGGAAAAAAACTGACTGCACCTGTTATGCGTCCTGAAAAAGTAAATACAGGTAGTTTTTAAAAAAAATTTTTTTGTTATACTATATAATGATAATGAGAGAGGTTGGCCAGTGCCACCTCTTCTTTGTTTGAAATTGAAGGAGGAATTATTGTGCGTGTTGATGGCAGAGAGCCTTTACAATTAAGATCCATACATATTGAAACAAATTATTTAAAACATCCAGAAGGATCTGTTCTAATATCTGTAGGGAATACAAAGGTTATTTGTTCTGCAAGTATAGAAGATCGTGTTCCTCCGTTTATGCGTGGCGAAGGAAAAGGGTGGATTACCGCTGAATATTCAATGCTTCCAAGAGCAACGGAGCAAAGAAATATTAGAGAGTCCTCAAAAGGAAAGGTTTCTGGACGTACGATGGAGATTCAACGCTTAATTGGACGTGCACTTCGTGCTATTGTTGATTTAAGTGCGATTGGGGAAAGGACAGTTTGGATCGATTGTGACGTTATTCAAGCTGATGGAGGAACAAGAACCGCCTCAATCACTGGTGCATTTGTGGCTATGGCCTATGCTTTAAATACATTAGCAGAAAAAAAAGCTTTACATAAGTTTCCAATAACTGAATTTCTTGCTGCAACAAGTGTAGGAATTTTAGAGGATAATCAAATTGTATTAGATTTAAATTATTCTGAAGATTCTAGCGCCCAGGTAGACATGAACATCGTTATGACCGGAAATGGAGAATTTGTAGAATTACAAGGTACAGGAGAAGAATCTACTTTTTCCTACTCACAGCTTCAAGATTTATTAAATGCTGGTCAAGAAGGGTTAATGGAGCTGTTTGAGTATCAAAAACAGGCTTTGGGAGAGGAAATTACTAAAAAAATTGAAGATAGAAAAAAGAAATAGAGGAGAATTCTAATGAAGGAAGTCATTGTGGCAACAAAAAATCCCGGAAAGGCAAAAGAGTTTGAGAGTATTTTTGCTTCAAGAGGTTTTGTTGTCAAAACTTTACTTGATTATCCGGAAATCGATGATATCGAGGAAACAGGTCAGTCTTTTGAAGAAAATGCAGTTTTAAAAGCTGAGGCTGTTTCGAAAGAGCTAAATAAGATTGTGATAAGTGATGATTCAGGCTTGATTGTCGATGCATTAGAGGGAAGGCCAGGTATTTATTCTGCTCGCTATGCTGGGGAGGAGAAAAATGACCAAGCAAATATCGATAAGGTTCTTGATGAATTAAAAAATGCTCCGACTGAAAAAAGAACAGCTCGTTTTTATTGTGCGCTTGCGGTAGCTTCCCCTGGTCAAAAAACGTTCACCGTATCTGGAACATGTGAAGGTTTCATTCTTGGAGAGAAAAGGGGCTCAAATGGTTTCGGATATGATCCAATATTTTTTGTAAAGGAAAAGAATCTGTCTATGGCGGAATTGACTTCAGAGGAGAAGAATCAGATAAGTCATAGGGCGAATGCACTGAGGAAACTTGATCATCTTATAGATACTATTCTTGAAAGAGCTGGTAATAAATGAGTAAAGTTTTAGTTGTAAGCGATAGTCATGGATTGACGAAGGAACTTGAAATATTAAAAGCAAGGCATTTAGGTGAGGTTGATGCGTTCATACACTGTGGAGATTCCCAGCTAATGCCCGACCATAATTCCATTACCGGCTATGTGACAGTTATGGGGAATTGTGATTATGAAGGGTTTCCTTTAGAAACGACAATTGAAGTGGCAGGTCATAGGCTTTTTATTACACATGGTCATACATTTTCCGTGAAATCATCCTTAATGACATTAAATTATCGCGCAACCGAAATGGATGCAGATATTGTTTGTTTTGGTCACTCCCACGTTTTAGGGGCTGAAGTTATTAGCGAAAAGCTTTTTTTAAATCCAGGAAGCATTCGCTTACCACGTGAACGTTTCGAAAAAACGTATATGATTCTTGAATTTAAGGATGAGACTATTAAGCTGTCAGTTTTTGAATTAAAAGGGAAGGAAATGACTGAACTATCCCGTGAATTTGTATTGCCAATAAAAAAGAAATGACATAGGATAAGGGAGAGAGGAATAAATTCTCTCTCCCAATTCAAATAAACCTTAAAAATTATATTGACATTTAAAAATTTGACTAATATAATAAAACTTGTCTTTGAAAAAAATATATTGTATTTCTAACTTATTATGTCCCAGTAGCTCAGCAGGATAGAGCAACGGCCTTCTAAGCCGTGTGTCGGGGGTTCGAATCCCTCCTGGGACGCCATTGTATATTTAAATAGGACTACATACTAACTCATTCTGATGGAATGAGTTTTTTTCATTTTTTGTCTTTTCCATTTTTCCATGCTAAACTATTTTTCAATAACACATTAGGGCGGTAAAATGATATGAAAAAACGGGGACCAGTTAAACACAAAGAGAATGTAATCTACTTTCCCGGACTTGAGAAGCGTTTGACTGAAAAAGGACTTGAAAGTTTACATAAGAAAAAATATAAAGAGGCAATAGACTTTTTAGAGGATGCGAGAGATCATGACCCTGAAAATGAAGATGTTTTAATCGGTCTTGTTCTAGCTTATTTCGAGGCATCTTCACTAAAAAAAGCCAAAGATTTAGCAAATGAAATGCTTTTAAAGGGAATTGGCGAATACCTGCAAATGGTTGACCTTTATTTAACCATTCTTATTCAATTACACGAATATAGCGAAATTGTATCCACGATAGAAGCTTTATTAGAGGAAAGGGAAATTCCCCCAGAAAAACAAGAGCATTTTGTCACCATATTACAATTTAGCAGGCGAATGGCTGAAAGTAACCCGTCAATCAAAAATGATGATTCCGAAAAAGAAGAGGTCCAACAAGCCTTTGATCTAATATCTATTCAAGACCTAAAAGAGCAAATGCTCTATATTTCTTCATTATCCGAAAAAAATATTCGTCCCTATTTAAATGAAATACAAGAGTACTTAAAGGGGAAATCTGGACATCCTTTCATAAAAACGATGCTTCTAAACGTTTTAATGGAACAGGAATATGATCAAAAACTAATGGTTGAAAAGTTTAATCGGCAAATAGAAGTAACTCCCACAGAGCTTGAAGAAATAAAATCTCAAGAAAAAATGATGGAAATAGAAGAAATCTTAAAGGAAAGGGTAGAAAGTCATAATCCAATTCTTTTTGAAAATATCAAAAGCCTAATGGAAAGATATTTTTTTATGTACTATCCATTTAGTCTTGAGCCGGCAGAACCGGCTATCTGGGCTTCGGCATTTCACTTTGTTGTATTAGAATACTATGGGGAAGAACCAAGAGTGGAAGAATTCACCTCAGAATATGGGATTGAAAACGAAAGTCTCTCTATTGCTCTTATGAAAATCAGGGAAATAGAAGAAATTTCATACCCTATTATTTAGGGCAGAATGTTGAAAGAAATCAAACGTATGTTATAATATAATGGTTGCATTGTGTAAATAAACCTAATTTACAGCAAAAATGGATATGATGAATAGAACATATTCGACCAATTCGTAACAAATGAAATGATAATAGATTGTTGGAGGGAAAAAATATGACTGCTAAATGGGAAAAATTAGAAGGTAATAGCGGTATCCTTACTGTAGAAGTAAGTGCTGAAAAAGTAAATGAAGGCTTAGACGCTGCTTTTAAAAAGGTTGTTAAACAAGTAAGTGTACCAGGTTTCCGTAAAGGGAAAATGCCTCGTGGAATGTTTGAAAAGCGTTTTGGTGTAGAATCATTGTATCAAGATGCATTAGATATTCTTCTTCCAGAATTATACACACAAGCTATTGAAGAGACAGGAATCGAGCCAATCGACCGTCCAGAGATTGATATTGAACAAATGGAAAAAGGTAAAGTACTTATTTTTAAAGCAACTGTTATCGTTAAGCCTGAAGCAAAATTAGGCGAATATAAAGGCTTAGAAGTAGAAGACTTCGATACAACCGTTACAGAAGAAGATGTTAATAAAGAACTTGAAACACTTCAAAATCGTCAAGCAGAGCTTGTTGTAAAAGAAGAAGGAAAAGCTGAAAATGGTGACACTGTTGTCATTGATTTTGAAGGTTTTGTAAATGATGAAGCATTTGAAGGCGGAAAAGGAGAAAATTATTCTCTTGAAATAGGCACTGGATCCTTTATTCCTGGCTTCGAAGAGCAATTGGTTGGAACAGCTGCTGGTGAATCAACAGAAGTGAATGTTACATTCCCAGAAGAATATCATGCTGCTGAACTTGCTGGTAAACCTGCAGTGTTCAAAGTAACTGTCCATGAAATTAAAGCAAAAGAACTTCCTGCATTAGATGATGAATTTGCTAAAGATGTAGATGATGAAGTTGAAACATTAGATGAATTAAAAGGAAAGATTAAAGCTCGCTTACAAGACGAGAAAAATCATGAGGCTGAACACCATCTTCAAGATTCATTAATTGAAAAAGCGGTTGCAGGTGTTGAAGTTGAACTTCCAGCTGTTATGGTTGAAACCGAAATCAATCGTATGATGCAAGAATTTGAACAGCGCTTACAAACGCAAGGGATGAACCTTGAATTGTACTTCCAATTCTCAGGACAGGATGAAAGTGCACTTCGTGAGCAAATGAAGGAAGAAGCTGAAAATCGTGTTCGTGTCAATTTGACATTAGAAGCAATTGCAAAGGCTGAAAATCTTGTGGCAACAGATGAAGATGTGAATGCTGAGCTTGAAAAAATGGCTCAAATGTACAACATGACTGTTGAAAATATTAAAAACGCACTAGGTGGCCTAGAGGGTATTAAATCAGACCTTAAACTTAAAAAAGCAGTTGATTTCCTTATTGCAAATAAAAAATAATTAGAAATATAGTTTTTTTAAACAATTCACAAATATTTCATAACAAGGCACGATTTTATCGTGCCTTGTTTTATACAATATGGAAATTACATATTATAATAGTAATAGGGCTGGAAAAAACTTAACATAGGGTATTCGTGAAAATTGAATCCAAAATGATTTATTTATTTGATTAATGGTTAAGCTTAATGAGTACATAATCTTTTTATGCAACTGTGAAATCCACTTTGAATGCATAAAACCCAAAGGCATTTGCCTCATATTTCGTTCGTAAGCAATTAACAAGAAAAGTTGAGCAAGAAACATGTAGTCCTGAGAGTTTTTATTTCCGGTCCGCTTAATAAATATGTTACAATGCAATACATAACGTTTGAATCGAAGGGAAAAGCTCACTTTTTATGAACCCGCTATGGATGGATAAGGGAGATATTTAGATTATTCTATCTTCGTAATGGTTGGTTAGGAAATACAAAGAATTTGCGGTGCAACTTCCCAAACCTGTGTTTTTTCTACTTGTTATTTGCAGATTTTTAGTGATTGATTAGTTTTCAAGGGGTGAAAGGATGTTTAAATTTAATGACGAAAAAGGACAATTAAAGTGCTCCTTCTGTGGCAAAACACAGGATCAAGTTCGTAAACTTGTTGCTGGACCAGGAGTATATATTTGTGACGAATGTATTGAACTATGCACAGAGATTGTGGAAGAAGAGCTTGGAACAGAAGAAGAAGTAGAATTTAAAGATGTGCCAAAGCCAAAGGAAATTTGCGAAATTTTGGATGAATATGTAATCGGACAGGATCAAGCAAAAAAATCGCTATCTGTGGCTGTGTATAATCACTATAAACGCATTAATTCTAACAGCAAAATTGATGATGTTGAGCTTTCTAAGAGTAATATTTGTATGATTGGACCTACTGGAAGTGGAAAAACCTTATTGGCTCAGACTTTAGCTAGGATTTTAAACGTACCATTTGCTATTGCAGATGCAACATCACTTACAGAGGCTGGATATGTTGGAGAAGATGTTGAAAATATCTTGCTTAAGTTAATTCAATCTGCTGATTATGATGTAGAAAAAGCTGAGAAGGGTATTATCTATATTGATGAAATTGATAAAATTGCCCGGAAATCAGAAAACCCTTCCATTACCAGAGATGTTTCCGGTGAGGGTGTTCAACAGGCGTTATTAAAAATTTTAGAGGGTACAGTTGCTAGTGTACCGCCTCAAGGTGGAAGAAAGCATCCACATCAGGAATTCATTCAAATTGATACCACAAACATTTTGTTTATTTGCGGTGGAGCTTTTGATGGAATTGAACCAATTATTAAGAGACGTTTAGGACAAAAGGTAATCGGTTTTGGTTCTGACATGAAACAACAAGAAATTGGCCAAAAAGAGCTTCTTTCAAAAGTGCTTCCTGAAGATTTACTCAGATTCGGTTTAATTCCTGAATTTATTGGTCGTCTTCCAGTCATTGCAAGCCTCGAGCAGCTTGATGAAGGTGCATTAGTTGAAATCTTAACAAAGCCAAAAAATGCCCTTGTAAAGCAATATCAAAAAATGCTTGAATTGGATAATGTAGAGTTGGAATTCGAAGAGGGTGCCTTGACGGAAATTGCTAAAAAAGCAATTGAACGTAAAACAGGTGCACGTGGACTACGTTCTATTATTGAAGGAATTATGTTAGACGTAATGTTTGACCTTCCTTCACGTGATGATATTACAAAATGTATTATCACTGGTGAAACTGTGGTGGATAACAGTATTCCTAAGCTTATTTTAGAAGATGGAACGATTGTTGAAGAAGAAAGAAAAACATCAGCTTAATGCAATAGACCCGGTAAATTACCGGGTCTATTTTTGTTTGGTCAACAGATTGTACTATTTTCTTGTTTATTCCCCCCAAGTGAGGGAAATACTGAATGGTATCGACAGAGTATTTTTTTGAGGAGGGAATAACATGAGTTGGACGGGGATTGCCTTATTTATACAACTTTTCTTTGGAATAATAATCGGCCTGTATTTTTGGAACTTACTGAGAGGCCAGCGAACACAAAAGGTCTCAATTGATCGAGAGTCACGAAAAGAGATGGAACAACTAAGAAAAATGAGATCGATATCATTAACAGAGCCTTTATCAGAGAAGGTTCGTCCATCAAGCTTTAAGGATATTGTAGGACAAGAGGATGGAATTAAAGCATTAAAAGCAGCATTATGTGGTCCAAATCCACAGCATGTCATTATCTATGGACCACCTGGGATAGGAAAAACTGCTGCCGCACGTTTAGTTTTAGAGGAAGCTAAAAAAAATATCAAGTCACCATTTACTGCTTCTTCTGTGTTTGTGGAATTGGATGCAACAACAGCAAGATTTGATGAAAGAGGAATTGCGGATCCTTTAATTGGTTCAGTCCATGACCCTATTTATCAAGGTGCTGGGGCAATGGGACAGGCTGGAATTCCTCAACCAAAGCAAGGGGCTGTTACAAATGCCCATGGTGGAGTTCTTTTCATTGATGAAATCGGTGAGCTTCATCCCATCCAAATGAATAAACTTTTAAAAGTGTTAGAGGACAGAAAGGTATTTTTAGAAAGTGCTTATTATAATGAAGAAAATCCGCAAATTCCAACCCATATCCATGATATTTTTAAAAATGGGTTGCCAGCTGATTTTCGATTAATTGGGGCAACAACTAGAACGCCAAATGAGATTCCACCAGCGATTCGTTCTCGTTGCATGGAAGTCTTTTTTAGAGAATTAACCGAAGAAGAGATTTACAGTATAGCTAAGAAATCAGCAGAAAAAGTAAGGCTTTCAATCAGTGATACTGGATTACATACGTTAGCCAATTATGCAAGGAATGGCCGTGAAGCCGTAAATATGATTCAAACAGCTGGGGGTTTAGCTATCACAGAAGACCGAACCTACATTAAGGATGAAGATATTGAATGGGTGATACATTCTAGTCAAATGTCGCCAAGAATGGAAAGGAAAATTAATGACACTTCCTGTATTGGACTTGTTAATGGTTTAGCAGTATATGGGCCAAATTCTGGTGCACTGCTAGAAATTGAGGTAACAGCAATTCCGACCAAAGAGAAAGGCTCGATTAATATTACTGGAATTGTTGATGAAGAAAGTATCGGAACTGGGGGAAAATCAGTAAGAAGAAAAAGCATGGCTCGTGGATCCATTGAAAATGTGCTTACAGTGCTTAGGTCAATGGGCGTACCAGCAGATGAACATGATATCCACGTCAATTTTCCAGGCGGTATCCCAATTGATGGTCCTTCAGCCGGTATTGCTATGGCAACTGGTATATATTCGGCTATTTATAAAATTCCAGTTGACAATGAAATTGCCATGACAGGTGAGATTAGTATTCATGGAAATGTAAAGCCAATTGGAGGAGTTTACTCTAAAATAAAAGCAGCGAAAAAGGCTGGCGCTAAGAAAGTGATTATACCAGAGGAAAACCTTCAATCGATTTTAAATGAGATTCAAGGAATTGAAATTGTTCCTGTCACCCATTTAGAGGAAGTTTTTGAATTAGCATTCGTTAAGGATTATTACAAAGATCAAATAGTACCTGCTTCTATAGAACTATCAAAAAAAGAAACAATTTAAGTTCAAATAAACACTTTGGTTTAGAATAAACCAAAGTGTTTATTTTTTCTAAATGGGGAAAAGTAATGATAGTTGAAGTTCCTTGTACCTATATCTATAATTAGACACTATCCGGCAAATGAGATAGAATTGTACAAAGAATATCGGAATACATGAATTGCATTTGGAGGTGCAAGATTTTGGCAAATAAAAACGAATTAACCGTCCCGCTCCTGCCGCTTCGGGGATTGCTTGTATATCCAACTATGGTCCTACACCTAGATGTCGGTCGGGAAAAGTCGGTTCAAGCGCTTGAAAAGGCAATGGTTGATGACCATTTAATATTTTTAACAACCCAAAAGGATATGGCAATTGATGATCCATCTGAAGATGATTTATACGAAATGGGCACGTTAACAAAAGTCAAACAAATGCTAAAGTTACCTAATGGTACGATTAGAGTGTTAGTTGAAGGATTAAAACGTGCGAAAGTCATTTCTTATGAAGAAGAAATGACCTATTATTTAGTAAATATTGAAACCTTTGAAGATCGGCTTTCAAAGGATGTTGAAGATGAAGCATTAATGAGAACCATGCTTGAGTATTTCGAGCAATACATAAAATTATCTAAGAAAATATCTGCAGAAACTTATTCCTCTGTCGCCGATATTGAAGAGCCTGGCAGAATGGCGGATATCATTTCATCCCATTTACCATTAAAGCAAAAAGAAAAACAAGAGATTCTTGAAATGATTGATGTTAAAGAAAGAATGAATCATGTAATCGATATTATTCATAATGAAAGAGAAGTTCTTAATCTAGAAAAGAAAATTGGCCAGCGTGTAAAACGCTCAATGGAGAGAACCCAAAAGGAGTATTACCTTCGTGAGCAAATGAAGGCGATTCAGAAAGAGCTAGGGGATAAGGAAGGGAAAACTGGCGAAATTTCTGAGCTGACAGAAAAGATTGAGCAAGCAGGCATGCCAGAACATGTGAAACAAACTGCTTTTAAAGAATTAGACCGTTACGAGAAAATCCCATCGAGTTCTGCTGAAAGTGCTGTTATTAGAAATTATATTGAATGGTTATTAAGTCTCCCTTGGTATAAGAAAACAGAAGATGATTTAGATATCCATCGTGCTGAAAGAATTCTTAACAAAGAACATTTTGGTCTCGAGAAGGTGAAAGAACGTGTATTGGAATATTTAGCTGTTCAGAAGCTAACCAATTCTTTAAAAGGGCCTATACTTTGCCTTGCAGGACCTCCAGGAGTAGGAAAAACAAGCCTTGCCCGTTCGATTGCAACATCTTTAAACCGTAACTTTGTTCGTGTTTCACTTGGCGGGGTACGTGACGAATCTGAAGTACGCGGCCACAGAAGAACATATGTTGGAGCGATGCCTGGTCGAATTATTCAAGGAATGAAAAAGGCTGGGACTGTAAATCCGGTATTTTTATTGGATGAAATAGATAAAATGTCAAATGACTTCCGTGGTGACCCTTCATCCGCTATGCTTGAAGTGTTGGACCCTGAGCAAAACTTTAGTTTTAGCGATCATTATATTGAAGAACCATACGATTTATCAAAAGTTATGTTTATTGCTACAGCAAATAATTTATCCACAGTGCCAGGACCATTACTGGATCGAATGGAAATTATCACGATTGCTGGCTATACTGAATTAGAGAAGGTTCATATCACAAGAGATCATCTTCTTCCAAAGCAAATAAAAGAGCATGGTTTATCAAAAGGAATTCTTCAAGTCCGTGATGATGCCATTCTTAAAATAGTTCGATACTATACTCGTGAGGCTGGAGTTCGTGGTATGGAGAGGCAAATGGCCACCATTTGCAGAAAAACAGCAAAAATTATTGTTTCAGGCGAGAAAAAACGTGTTGTTATCACAGAGAAGAATTTAGAAGAGTTTTTAGGAAAGCCACGGTTCCATTATGGCCAAGCAGAGTCTGAGGATCAAGTTGGTGTAGCAACAGGCTTGGCATATACGACCGTGGGCGGAGATACTCTGCAAATTGAGGTTTCTCTTTCACCTGGAAAAGGTAAACTTGTCTTAACAGGTAAACTTGGTGATGTAATGAAGGAATCTGCACAAGCAGCTTTTAGTTATGTTCGCTCAAAAACGAAGGAACTTGGAATTGAAGAGGATTTTCATGAAAAATATGATATCCATATTCATGTTCCTGAAGGCGCTGTTCCAAAGGATGGGCCTTCAGCTGGAATTACAATTGCAACAGCACTTGTATCTGCCTTGTCTGGGAAGCCAATTAGAAAAGAGGTTGGAATGACAGGGGAAATTACTCTTCGCGGACGGGTTTTACCAATTGGGGGATTAAAAGAGAAAACATTAAGTGCACATAGGGCGGGCTTAACAAAAGTTATTTTACCGAAGGATAATGAAAAGGACATAGACGATATACCAGAAAGTGTAAGAAAAGACTTAAGCTTTGTCCTTGTGTCCCATGTTGACGAAGTGTTGAAACACGCACTTAATGATGGAGGGACAGAATGAAGGTAACAAGTTCAGAAATTGTAATTAGTGCGGTAAAGCCGGAACAGTATCCACCGTCAGATTTACCAGAGTTTGCACTTGCCGGAAGATCAAATGTGGGAAAATCATCTTTTATAAATAAAATGCTGAATCGAAAAGGTCTAGCAAGGATTTCATCAAAACCTGGTAAAACCCAGACATTAAATTTTTATCTGATCAATGAAGTTCTTCATTTTGTTGATGTCCCTGGCTATGGGTATGCAAAGGTTTCCAAAAAGGAACGAGAAGCATGGGGTAAAATGATTGAAACCTATTTTATGACAAGAGAGCAATTAAAAGCGGCGGTGTTAATTGTAGATTTGCGCCATCCTCCAACAGAAGATGATTTCATGATGTATGGATTCTTAAAGCATTATGAAATTCCTTGTATGGTTATAGCGACAAAGGCTGATAAAATCCCAAAGGGAAAATGGCAAAAGCATTTAAAAGTAACGAAAGAAACATTAAATCTTGATCCAAATGATCACATTGTTTTATTTTCTTCAGAAACTGGAGAAGGAAAAGATAAAGCATGGAGCATACTAAAAAGTTATATGTAAAGAAAACTTGGCTAGCGCAAAGTGAAGTGCAGGCAATTTCCTAGTTGCCCTTATACCTTCTTATTAACTAAAAAAGTAACGCTTAGCAAAAAGGCTAAGCGTTACTTTTTTTTTCTTATAAAAAGGGAATATACCCCAACCGCAATTAAGATAATGGGCCAAAACTTCCATGCGAGTGAAACACCGTTCTCAAGTAAACCAAGATAAGTTGCAATTTTATTATAAAATAACGATAAAAGGGCTAATATAAGGAAAAGAATTCCTTGGAATAAACCATTTCGTGTTTTTTGATATCGAAGGAAAAAACCTATTGCAATAATGAAAATAAATGCGCCTATTTGATTAGGCCATATAGCTAAATGTCCAACAACGTGAAAATGAACGCCAAATCCAAGTAAGATAACCCCAGGAAGAATAGCTTCATAGTCCTTTCCTATGTATCCCTGACATAAAAAAGCGATACCAACAATAATAAGTAGAGTTGGCCATGTGTAAAACTGTTGAAAAATTGTCACATTTGACTGCTGTAAAAAAAAGTAGGCTCCAAAACCGATTAATATTATTCCTGGGAAGATTCGTTGATTTTTCATAAAACACCCTTCCAGTAAGGTTCACTTGAATATAAATTAAAACTTTGCTACTGTACTATAGTAAGTAAATGTCGATTTTTGCATAATACAACCATTATTATTTTACTATATTACCACATTGTTTCGTTTTCTGTTCACATTTTTTGGGCAAAAAACAAAATATGTCATGATATAATCAGACTAGTTAATTTTGTTTATTCATTATTTGGGGGTGTCTTTATAATGCATATTTTAGTGATCGGCCTTAACTACGAAACTGCCCCTGTTGAAATTCGTGAGCGGCTGACATTTAATGAAACCGATCTTTCCAAGGCAATAAAGATTTTAAAAGATAAAAAAAGTGTACTTGAAAATATCATTTTATCTACTTGTAATCGAACGGAAATCTATGCAGTTGTTGATCAACTACATACTGGCCGCTACTATATTAAGGAGTTTCTTTCTGAATGGTTTGGAATGAAACAAGATGATTTTACTCCTTATTTATATTATCGAGAAGAAGATTCCGCTATCGAGCATTTATTTAAGGTATCTTGTGGCTTAAATTCCATGATTTTAGGAGAAACTCAAATACTTGGCCAGGTTCGTTCAAGTTTCTTGCTCGGGCAGCAAGAAGAAACAACGGGATCAGTATTTAATCATCTTTTTAAGCAGGCCATTACAGTAGCAAAGCGTGGTCATTCTGAAACTGACATTGGCGCTAACGCTGTTTCGGTCAGCTATGCAGCAGTGGAACTTGCTAAAAAGATTTTCGGGACAATTGAAAATAAGCATGTCCTTATTTTGGGTGCAGGTAAAATGGGTGAACTTGCTGCACAGAACCTTCATGGAAGTGGAGTAAGAAAAGTAACGGTCATTAATCGGACGTATGAAAAAGCGGTAGTGTTAGCCGATCGTTTCGGTGGTGATGCGAAGAATCTTGATCAGCTTCAGGAATCTCTTATCGATACTGATATTTTAATAAGTTCAACTGGTGCGAAGGATTTTGTCATCACAAAAGAAATGATGGGAAAGGTAGAAAAGTTGCGGAAGGGCAAGCCATTATTTATGGTTGATATTGCTGTTCCACGCGATTTAGACCCAAAAATTGCTGAACTTGAAAATATTTTTTTATATGATATCGATGATTTAGAAGGAATTGTAGAGGCAAATCTTCAAGAACGTAAGGTAGCAGCCGAAAAAATTATGCTTATGGTCGAAAAAGAAATAGTTGAATTTAAACAATGGTTGGGCACACTTGGTGTAGTCCCAGTTATCTCTGCATTAAGAGAGAAAGCACTGGCGATTCAAGCTGAAACAATGGAGAGCATAGAAAGAAAGCTTCCCACTCTATCAGACCACGATAAAAAAGTTTTAAATAAACATACTAAAAGTATTATTAATCAGCTCTTAAAGGATCCTATTTTACAAGCAAAGGAATTAGCTGCTAGTCCTGATGCTGACAATGCATTGGATTTATTTATTAAGATTTTTAATCTTGAAGAGCATGTTGATGTCGAACGACAATCGAAAGCGGCTGAATCCAAAAAAGTAATGGTTCATACACATCAAGCTTCCTTTCAGTCTTAAGAGGGTATGTCTATGATTGACATTCATATTACTCGACTTCATGAATTTACTGTTTTGCTGTATGCCGTTAGCGTACTTTTATACTTTTTTGATTTCATTTACCATAACCGGAAGGCAAACCGAGTTGCCTTCTGGTTACTTGCATTTGTATGGGTTTTACAAACAACTTTTTTGTTTTTATATATGGAGAAAACAGGAAGGTTTCCTGTCTTAACTATTTTTGAAGGCCTTTATTTCTATGCCTGGGTGTTAATTACCCTCTCACTAGGGATCAATCGTTTGCTAAGGGTGGACTTCATTGTCTTCTTTACCAATATACTAGGGTTTATTGTAATGGCTATTCATACCTTTGCACCTGTACAATATCAATCAAAAATAATTGGAGAAAAGCTAGTATCTGAACTTCTTTTAATCCATATTACAATGGCTATTCTTTCTTACGGGGCATTTTCTCTCTCTTTTGTATTTTCGTTACTGTATCTCATACAATACGATTTATTAAAGAGAAAAAAATGGGGAAAACGGCTGTTACGCCTGGCAGATTTAAATAAACTTGAATTCTTATCCTTTGTCCTAGCTGTTGTAGGTGTCCCAATGTTAATGCTCAGCCTTATTTTAGGATTACAGTGGGCATTTCTTAAGGTTCCCGGAATGCCTTGGTATGATATGAAGGTAATTGGCTCCTTTATTGTTTTGGCAGCATATAGCATTTATCTATATTTGCGAATTGGAAGAAATTTATCTGGCAAATCATTAGCCCTTTGGAATGTCGCATCCTTTTTAATTGTTTTAATAAACTTTTTCCTTTTTGGAAAACTATCATCTTTTCATTTTTGGTATTCATAGAAGAAATTTCTATCAGTAAGACCATAGTTTAATTGATAAATTAGGGATAACAGGAGGCTGTCATGCGAAAAATTATTGTTGGCTCTAGACGTAGCAAATTGGCATTAACACAAACAAATTGGGTGATTGAACAGCTGAAGAAATTAGGCGGCGCTTTTGAATTTGAAGTAAAGGAAATTGTAACAAAAGGTGACAGGATTCAGGATGTCACCTTATCAAAAGTTGGCGGCAAAGGTTTGTTTGTAAAGGAAATTGAACAAGCAATGCTAAATAAAGAAATTGATATGGCTGTTCATAGTATGAAAGACATGCCAGCTGTTTTACCAGAGGGCTTAACAATTGGTTGTGTTCCATTTAGGGAAGACCATCGTGATGCACTAATTTCAAAAGGGCATGTTTCTTTGAAAGAATTAAAGCAAGGGGCAGTGATTGGAACCAGCAGCCTTCGACGCAGCTCGCAGCTCCTTGTAGAACGACCAGATTTAGAGATTAAGTGGATTCGCGGAAATGTTGACACTAGACTAAGTAAATTAGAAGAAAATGAATATGATGCTATTATTTTGGCGGCAGCTGGGTTATCACGCCTTGGCTGGGCAAAGGATGTTGTATCTGAATTCATTGATGCTGATATTTGTATTCCGGCTGTGGGACAAGGCGCATTGTCAATTGAATGCCGTGAAGATGATGAAAAGCTATTAGAGCTGTTCGAAAAATTCACATGTAAGAAAACTGAAAAGGCCGTACGTGCTGAACGTGCTTTTCTCAAAAAAATGGAGGGAGGCTGTCAAGTTCCTATTGCCGGTTTCGCCGAAGTGGATGAAGATGGTCAAGTAGTATTAAAGGTATTAGTTGCTTCTCCGGATGGTAAAGAGGTATACAAGGAGGAAGTAAAAGGTCAAAATCCTGAAGAATTAGGGGTAATGGCAGCAGACCTTTTAATTCAAAAAGGAGCCAAAGATCTTATTGACCGTGTGAAAGAGGAGCTCGAGTCGAAATGATAGAATTCTCCCCTCTCTGTGGTAAAAAGATTCTTGTCCCAAGGGGAGAAAAGGAAGCACAATCGTTTTCACAGCTCATAGAAAAGTATAGAGGGATTCCAATTGAAATCCCTCTTATTGCCTTTCGTCCCAAAAGAATGGATGCACAATTAGAAGAATGCTTAAACCTCATCCAAATGTATGACTGGATTATTTTCACAAGTAAAGTGACAGTGGAAACCCTTTTTTCATTTATTGACATGGAGGCATTATTTCCGACAACAAAAATCGCTGTAATTGGAAAGAAAACAGAAAAAGTGCTTCAGGAGATGGGTCTTGAAGTTGCATTCTCTCCAACCAAATACGTTGCTGAGACTTTTGTAGAGGAATTTTTGCCATATGTTGAAAAAGGAATGAAGGTTTTTATTCCAAAAGGGAATCTTGCACGAGAATATATTGGTGATTGCTTAAAAAGTGGTGGAGCAGAGGTTAACGAAGCTGTTGTGTATGAAACCTATATGCCTGAGGAAAGCAAAACAAAGCTTGCAAATATGATGGCAAAAAGGGAATTGGATATATTAATGTTTACAAGTCCATCTACAGTTGACCATTTTATGAGCGTCATCAAGGATTTAGGGCTTGAATCTAGTTTACAAAGCTGTTTGATTAGCTGTATTGGTCCCGTTACGGAAAATAAAATAAAATCGTACGGATTAACAGTGCATGCCGCACCGTTAGTGTATACTGTTGAAGAAATGATTAAAAGTATGAGTACATATCTATTGGAAAATGCAGGAGGTAATTGAAATGGAATTACAATTTACACGACACCGCCGTTTGCGTACAAGCGCTAGTATGCGCGCTTTGGTAAGAGAAAATCATTTAAAGGCAGAAGACTTTATTTACCCTCTTTTCATTGTTGAAGGGGAAAATATCCAAAATGAAGTTTCTTCTATGCCAGGAGTATTTCAAATTTCAATGGACCATCTTGAAAATGAAATGCAGGAAATTGTTTCACTTGGAATTAAGTCCGTTATTTTATTTGGGGTTCCGCAAACAAAGGATGAATGCGGACAAGGTGCCTATCATGATCACGGAATTGTTCAGGTTGCTACCCGTTTTATAAAAGAGAAGTTTCCTGAGATTATTGTAGTTGCAGATACTTGCTTATGTGAATATACAAGTCATGGCCACTGTGGAGTAGTTGAAGGAGATAAGGTTCTAAATGATGAATCCTTGGAATTGCTTGTGAAAACTGCAGTTAGCCAGGCTCAAGCTGGAGCTGATATTATTGCTCCTTCAAATATGATGGATGGATTTGTTGCTGCGATTCGCTCAGGACTTGATGAAGCAGGATTTATCGATGTTCCAATTATGTCTTATGCAGTAAAATATTCTTCAGCCTTTTACGGACCTTTCCGTGATGCAGCCGATAGTACCCCACAATTTGGGGATCGTAAAACCTATCAAATGGATCCTGCAAACCGTCTAGAAGCATTGCGTGAAGCAGAATCAGATGTAGAAGAAGGTGCAGACTTTTTAATTGTAAAACCGGGTATGCCCTATCTTGATATTGTTCGCGATGTAAAAAATAACTTTAAATTACCTGTTGTTGTTTACAATGTAAGCGGGGAATATTCCATGATCAAAGCGGCAGCTATTAATGGCTGGATTGATGAAAAGAAAACTGTTTTAGAGTTGCTTATTGGTATGAAGCGTGCAGGTGCAGACCTTATTATTACTTATTTTGCAAAAGACGCAGTTCGTTGGTTAGCGGAAGAATAGAAAAGCTGAAAAGAATATCGGTTTTTAAAATATCCTGTTTAAAAGTCCATTTCTAAATTGAAAAGAGGGAATTCTTTTGCGTTCATATACAAAATCAATCGAAGCATTCAAAGAAGCACAAACCCTAATGCCAGGTGGAGTAAACAGCCCTGTTAGAGCTTTTAAATCAGTTAATATGGATCCTATCTTTATGGAAAGAGGAAAAGGATCAAAGATTTACGATATTGATGGAAATGAATATATTGACTATGTATTATCATGGGGTCCACTTATTCTTGGACATTCAAATGATCGAGTAGTAGAAGCTATCAAAAGGGTAGCTGAAATGGGAACAAGCTTTGGTGCTCCTACTGTATTAGAAAATGAAGTAGCGAAGCTTGTCATTGAACGGGTTCCATCCATTGAAGTAGTTCGAATGGTTTCCTCAGGTACTGAAGCAACGATGAGCGCATTAAGACTTGCACGTGGATATACAGGCAGAAATAAAATTATTAAATTTGAAGGCTGTTACCATGGTCATGGAGACTCTTTATTAATCAAAGCTGGATCAGGAGTTGCCACTCTTGGTTTACCAGATAGCCCTGGAGTACCTGAAGGGGTTGCAAAGAATACCATTACTGTTCCATATAATAACTTGGAAAGTGTTAAATATGCATTCGAGCAATATGGTGAAGATATAGCATGTATTATTGTTGAACCAGTTGCTGGAAATATGGGGGTTGTACCTCCACAACCAGGATTTTTAGAAGGACTTCGAAATATTACTACCCAATATGGGGCGCTATTAATTTTTGATGAAGTCATGACCGGCTTCCGTGTTGGCTATAATTGTGCGCAAGGATATTTCGGGGTAACTCCTGACTTAACCTGTTTAGGTAAGGTAATCGGGGGCGGCCTTCCAGTTGGTGCATATGGTGGGAAAGCGGAAATTATGGAGAAAATTGCCCCAAGCGGGCCGATTTACCAGGCAGGAACCCTTTCAGGAAACCCACTTGCTATGACAGCTGGCTTTGAAACATTAAGCCAATTAACACCAGAGCATTATGTTGAATTTGGAAGAAAAGCAGATATGCTGGAAAAAGGCATTAAGGAAGCTGCAGAAAAATATGGAATTCCGCACACAATCAATCGGGCAGGGTCCATGATTGGTTTCTTCTTTACTGATGAAAAGGTAATCAATTATGATTCAGCAAAGAACTCTAATTTAGAGTACTTTGCCGCATACTACCGTGAGATGGCAAATAACGGAGTATTTTTACCTCCTTCTCAATTTGAAGGGTTATTCCTATCAACGGTTCATTCTGATGATGATATTGAAAAAACAATTCAAGCGGTAGAAAAGGCTTTTTCAAAGTTAAAATAAATAGATAACACACTTCGATTATGGAGTGTGTTTTTTTCTGCATTTAATCATATTTAAAAAAATCTCCTCATAAAGTGTAAGTGACATAGTGATTTTACGTAAAAGGAAAAGAAGGGAGGAGTCGCTTTGTCTCAGGAAAATCAATCTTCCTTAAGATTTTCCTTGGAGGAAACTTTGTGGTTTAGAAAGGGACAGGAAGTCGCAGAGCTTGTTTCTATTTCACTAGACCCGGATATTACCATCCAGGAAAATGATCAATACGTAACCATACGTGGTTCACTTGAATTGACCGGGGAATACAATCGCTTTGAAGAAAACAGTGAAAATGAAGGAGAAAATTTTACAAATCAGAAATATGTCCAATCAGTAGAAAAACGCGAATCAGGCATATGTGAATTTTTACATCGATTTCCAGTAGATATTACCATTCCATATAATCGAATCCAAAGCATTTATGACATTGATGTGATGGTAGAGTCCTTTGATTATACCATTCCAGAGAGAAGCTGTTTAAAACTATCAGCAGAGCTTACAATTAGCGGTTTATATGGAGTACCTCAGGATGATTCTTCTTTACAGGTATTAACCCGTTTTGATGCAAATCAAAATGAGAATGAGGATGAAAATCTTCTTTTTGAAGCTGAAGCAAGAAAACAACCAGAGGATGAAAGTGTAGAAAGCCCTGAAAGCCCTGAAAGCCCAGAAAGTTTTTCTTCCATGCCATATGATAAAACAAATAAAACCATTGTTTATCATGAGGTGGATATTACAGGGACTATAAAAGATGAATCCATTGAAGAAGAGTCAATAGAGGAATCAACGGATGATGGAGATGTCATTATTTTTGAAGAAAGTTCCTCATCATCGCCTATAAAAGAGGACACTCACAAAAAAGAAGAATTAGTACACAAAATTACATTCCACAAGTTTAGAAGTGAAGGAAATCCACAAGATGTGTCTTTGGAGCAAGATATAGAACTATCCGTTGAGGAGGTAACAGAAAGCACTGAAAGCTCCTCATCCTCTAAAGATGACTCCAATCCAATTAAAGACTGGTTTAAAAAGAAAAAGAACGAAAAAAAGAAAAGCATGTCTCTAACTGAATTCTTTGCACGGAAAGTGACTGAGGAGGAGCAAGCTAGATTAAAAGTATGTCTCGTTCAAAAAGGTGATACATTAGATCGACTGGCAGAACGGTATGATGTGAGCGTTAGTAATCTTCTGAAGGAGAATCATCTTGAAATGAATCAGGATATTCATGAAGGTGAAGTTTTATATATACCAAATCCTCCACTGAAAAAATAATGATGGAAAACATGTTGAGCGGGTTTTAAAGCCTGCTCACTGTTTTCTTTTTGCTTTTCTAAAAGGGATTTAGGTAGGTTTTGTGAGGTTATAGCATATGAATGATTCAAATCGATTACAAGCATTTGCACCCATTCTAAAGCATTATCAAATTGAGCCTTATTTTATTGAAGATTTTGGAAAGGTCTTTAAGATTTACTCAAATAAAGGAACCTTTTCATTAAAAAAGGTTCCTGCAAATAGTGGGACTGATTTTATTCGCCACGTCCATTTTTTATTTCAAAAAGGCTACAATCGCATCGTACCCATCTATCCAACGATTGATGGAAGATATGCGGTACTCCATGAAAATGATCTTTATTATTTAATGCCATGGTTATCCAATGAAGTAAAAGAAGATCGAAATGAACGACACCAACAATTATTTCGGGAACTCGCAAGACTCCATACATTATCCGCTAAGGAAATTCCAGTAAAAAAGGAAGAACGTACAGAGCACTATGAAAAAACCATACAACAATTTGAAAAGAACCAAGAATTTCTTTCAGGATTCATTGAAGAATGTGAGAATAAAGTATATATGTCCCCATTCCAGCTACTCTTTTGTTTATATTTTAATGAAATTAGCCAGGCATTACGTTTTTCAAAAGGTAAATTCGAGGAATGGTATGATAATACAAAGGAGCAGGAAAAAGCAAGAATGGTTATTACACATGGCAAGATATCAAGTGAACATTTTCTTTATGATGAAAAGGGGTATGGATATTTTAGTAATTTTGAAGAGGCTGGCTATGGTTCCCCATTTCATGATTTATTGCCCTTTTTATCTCGCACTTTGAAAACAAATCCAAAACAAAATGATGATTGTGTTGGATGGATTCATCATTACCAAAAACATTTCCCATTTAAAACAGATGAAAAATTATTGTTTTATAGTTATCTAGCCTACCCTTTGCCAATTATCCAGGTGGCTGAAAAGTACTACCACAAAAAAAATTCTAGGAATGAGATGAAATCAGTAAAACAGTTGCAGAATCAATATTGGTATTTAAAAAATACAGAATATGTTGTCATGAAATTAACGGAAATAGATGCTGACAGTGCAATAAACGAAGGGGCCCCTCCGCAATAAGAGAGTGGCCCCTAAATAATTTCAAAAAAGATGGCAATGGCTATCAGTGTAAACGTGATTAGTAAAAGGACGTCAAGTACAGTTGGAATTAGAATGGTGCGTATGGCTTGAAAAATACAAAAGGGAATAATAAATTGGCCGCAGACTGCTTTTATTTTGTAAGACCATGGAGGTAATGAATATTTATTAAATCTCCTTTTCACACATCTCTCCCCTTTCTTTTCCTCTTTAATTTATGTATATTCTAAGGTACTTGTGAATAACCAAAAAAGGAACCATTTTTTTGATTCGGTATAAAATAAAAGAAAATTGGTAATGAATATTGACGTCAATCCCCTTTTTTGGGTAGTATATCTATATATAATGAAAAGCATTGATAGGGAAGAGTACGGTGACTCTTCACTTTAAGAGAGGGAAATCAATAGCTGGAAGATTTCCTAAGTGAAACATCGGAATGTCGCCCTTGAGCTTCTTTCGCCAAAGGATCCTTAGGTCTTAGTAGTGGGGGACGGGTTTTCTAAGTCCGTTATCTGTTTAAGTGCCAATTATATTTTTATAATTGGAAAAAAGGTGGTACCGCGAAGTAAACTCCATTCGTCCTTTTATGGATGAGATGGGGTTTTTTTATTTTCACGAAATAGGAGGGAATGAAGATGGAAACAAAGGATATAACAATGCCTACTAAATATGACCCGCAATCCATTGAAAAAGGGAGATATGAATGGTGGTTAGAAGGCGAGTTTTTCAAAGCTAAGGGTGAACTGGAAAAACAGCCATATACGGTTGTGATTCCACCGCCAAACGTTACTGGAAAACTCCATTTAGGGCATGCATGGGATACGACCCTACAAGATATTATTACGAGAATGAAAAGAATGCAGGGCTTTGACGTTCTTTGGCTCCCAGGAATGGACCATGCGGGAATAGCTACTCAAGCTAAAGTAGAGGAGAAGCTCCGCAAAGAAGGAAAAAGCAGGTATGATTTAGGAAGAGAAAAGTTTGTTAAAGAAACATGGAGATGGAAGGAAGAATATGCCTCACATATTCGCCAGCAATGGGCCAAAATTGGTTTAGGGTTAGATTACAGCCGAGAGAGATTCACCCTCGATGAAGGGCTATCAAAGGCAGTTCGTGAAGTATTTGTTTCGTTATATAAAAAAGGTTTAATCTATCGCGGTGAATATATCATTAACTGGGACCCAGCTACTAAAACTGCGATATCAGATATTGAAGTTATCTATAAAGATGTTCAAGGTGCTTTCTATCATTTACGTTATCCGTTAGCTGATGGCACAGGATCTATTGAGGTAGCAACCACTCGACCTGAAACAATGCTCGGGGACACGGCCGTTGCGGTACATCCGGAAGATAACCGCTATAATCATTTGATTGGCAAGACGGTTATTTTACCAATTGTTGGACGAGAAATTCCGATTGTTGGTGATGATTATGTAGATATGGAATTTGGATCTGGAGCTGTAAAAATTACCCCTGCCCATGACCCGAATGACTTTGAATTAGGAAACCGTCATCATTTGGAAAGAATTCTTGTTATGAATGAAGACGGAACAATGAATGAAAAGGCAGGTAAATACCAAGGACTTGACCGGTTTGAATGCCGAAAACAAATTGTAAATGACCTAGAAGAGCTTGGAGTATTATTTAAAATTGAAGAACATCTACATTCTGTTGGTCATTCCGAGCGGAGCGGTGCCGTTGTAGAACCTTACCTTTCGACTCAATGGTTTGTAAAAATGCAGCCATTGGCCCAAAAAGCAATTGAACTTCAGGAAAATGACGAAAAGGTAAACTTTGTACCTGATCGTTTTGAAAAAACGTATTTACGTTGGATGGAAAATATCCGCGACTGGTGTATATCTCGTCAGCTTTGGTGGGGTCACAGAATTCCTGCTTGGTATCATAAAGAAACGGGGGAAGTTTATGTTGACCATGAGCCACCAGCAGATATTGAAAATTGGAAACAAGATCATGATGTATTAGATACATGGTTTAGCTCAGCTCTTTGGCCTTTCTCAACATTAGGATGGCCAGATAAAGATGCTCCAGACTTTAAGCGATATTTTTCTACAGATGTTCTTGTAACAGGATATGATATTATTTTCTTTTGGGTGTCTCGTATGATTTTCCAAAGTTTAGAATTTACAGGAGAGCGTCCTTTCAAGGATGTGTTAATTCATGGCTTGGTTCGTGATGCAGAAGGAAGGAAGATGAGTAAATCCTTAGGAAATGGTGTTGATCCAATGGATGTAATTGACCAATATGGTGCAGATTCATTGCGATATTTCCTTTCAACCGGAAGCTCACCTGGTCAGGATTTACGCTTTAGCATTGAAAAGGTTGAGTCAACCTGGAACTTTGCCAATAAAATTTGGAATGCTTCCCGATTCGCGTTAATGAATATGGATGGACTGAAGTATGAAGAAATCGATTTAAGTGGAGAAAAGTCTATTCCAGATAAATGGATTTTAACGCGTCTGAACGAAACTATAGAAACGGTAACAAGGCTTTCTGAGAAATATGAATTTGGTGAAGTTGGCAGGGCTCTTTATAACTTCATTTGGGATGACTTTTGTGATTGGTATATTGAAATGGCTAAACTACCGCTCTATGGGGATCATGAAAAAGCAAAGAAAACCACTCGGTCAATTCTTGCACATGTCTTAGATCAAACAATGAAATTACTTCATCCATTTATGCCTTTTATTACTGAAGAAATTTGGCAGAGTCTTCCTCATTTTGGTGAATCCATCACCATATCAAAATGGCCAGAGGAAATCCATGAATTTACGGATGAACAAGCTGCTCAAGAAATGAAGCTTTTAATGGAAATCATTCGTTCTGTACGGAATATTCGTGCTGAAGTGAATACACCAATGAGTAAAAAAATTAAGATGATAGTAAAAGCAAAGGATGAGACAATCTTAAAGATTGTTGAGAATAATCGTGCTTATATTGAGAAGTTTTGTAATCCAGAAGAACTTCAAATAGGAATAGAGATTTTAACTCCTGAAAAGGCAATGACATCTGTTATTACTGGAGTGGAAATTATTCTACCTCTAGAAGGCCTAATTAATATTGAAGAAGAAATTGCACGTCTTGAAAAAGAATATGATAAACTAAATAAAGAAGTAGAAAGAGTACAGAAGAAACTCGGTAACGAAGGCTTTATGAAAAAAGCTCCTGAAAGTGTGGTTGAAGAGGAGCGCGCTAAGGAAAAGGATTATTCGGAGAAGCGAGCCACAGTTGAGGCGAGAATTAAGGAATTAAAGGGATAAATGGTTAAGTAGAGGCGAATCCGTTTTGGATTCGTCTTTACCATGTTTTAAAATCGAATGGGGGTTATGACACCGTGTTTACCACATATCAAGCAGCATTAGATTGGATACATGCGAGGTTACGTTTAGGAATAAAACCTGGCCTAAAAAGAATGGAATGGATGATGGAAAGACTAGGAAATCCAGAAAAAAGTAGTAAAGCTGTTCATATCGGCGGTACGAATGGAAAGGGATCTACTGTAACTTTTCTTAGGTCAATTCTGCAGTCAAACGGTTACACAGTTGGCACGTTTACTTCTCCCTATATTGAGGAATTTAATGAGAGGATAAGTGTAAATGGAGCACCTATTAGGGATGATGAATTGGTTCAATTAACAAACATCATTCGCCCCCTGGCAGATGAACTTGAAGAAACAGCATTAGGTGGACCAACTGAATTCGAAGTCATTACCGCAATGGCCTTTTACTATTTTTCAAAAATGAGGCCTGTCGATATCGTTCTTTATGAAGTAGGCTTAGGAGGAAGATTCGATTCAACCAATATTATCTTTCCACATCTTTCCATCATCACAAATATTGGCCTAGACCATACCAATATTTTAGGGGATACATACGAAAAAATAGCTTTTGAGAAGGCAGGAATTATTAAGAAAAATACGCCTATTTTCACAGCAGTAAAACGACAGGATGCCTTAAAGGTAATTGAGGAGCAAGCTGTAAAAATGAAGGCACCTATTTTTCGAATTAATCATGAATTTACAATAGATTCATATCGTCCACTTGAACGTGGTGAAAAATTCACATTAAAACCAACTTATTTTCCAATTATAGAAGAGATTGAAATTGGCATGATTGGTCAGCATCAAACGGAGAATGCTGCACTGGCTGTTATGGCTGCCAATTACTTAAATGAATGTTGTAGTTTTGTTATGAGTCAAGAAAAGATAAAAGAGGGACTAAAACAAGCATTTTGGCCAGGAAGATTTGAAATTCTGTCGGAAAAACCGCTTGTGATTATAGATGGTGCCCATAATGACGAAGGGGTTACGGCCCTTGTCAATGAGCTATCAACTCGATTTGGAAATAAGCAAATATCAATAGTTTTTGCAGCAATGCAGGATAAAAGCTTACATAACATGGTTGCAAAGCTTGACCAAATTGCGCACCATATTACATTTGTATCCTTTGATTATCCACGTGCTGCCGAGGCATCTACTTTATATGAACTGAGCATTTCTCAAAATAAAACCTTGGGAAAAAATTGGGAAAAGATAATTTTGAATGAACTAAAAGTAATGGGAAAAGATCACATACTTGTTGTAACAGGGTCTCTTTATTTTATTTCAAGAGCAAAACCATTTTTAAAGAATACTTTAAAGTGACAAAAATTATCAAATTTGATAAAATATTTTTATTATTCAATACTTTTTGCCTAGGAAAAAAATGGAGATGGGAAACCATGGAAGTTAAACCACGTGTTAAAAGAATGATTTATATTGTTTGGATTTTATTGGTTCCTGCTGGAATGTGGTTAACATATCGTGCATATCCACCTCAAATTACAGGACATTGGGCAGAACTTTTTGCCTTTTTAGTCTTATATTCAATTGTTGCATCCATGCCAATGGTCATAAATAATACACCAGTTTTTTTGATACAGTGGATTTCATTAGCTACTTTTTTAATCTTTGGATTATTTGTAGAAATCGTTTTTGCCCAAATTGCGATTATTGTTGTTTTAATGAAGCTAAGGCTGACGAAGGATGCATTATTTCGTTACCCACTTAATTTCATCATGTTTTTTCTTGTTTCATTAATAAGTGGGGTTGTTTATTATGCTCTTGGTGGAAAAACAGGGGAGACACTTATTGGTAACTCGCATTTTATGTGGCTTGCTATTTTATACGCACTATTAGCGTATTTACTAAATCAAATCATCATTTCATTAAATCAATATTATATTTATAAAATAAAAGGCTCCTTTTTTGGTAAGGATTTAGTTTGGGAAACTGTTACAATGATTATTACATTTCCGTTGGGCTTTGTTTTGTACATGCTATATAGACAGGTAGGACTATTTAGTTTATTGTTTGTGGGAATTCCTTTTGCGAGTCTATCCATTATTCTAAATCTATATTATTCCAGTGAAAAGATAAATGAGTACTTGCAAACCGCTGCTGAAATCGGACATCAACTAGCTGAACATCTTTATGTAGATGATGTTTTAAATCTTTTTATTCAAAAGCTTGGTGAAATGCTTCCTGTAGATTATGCCTATATTTTAAATGTGGTTGAACATAAAGAACTTCAAGTGGTACGCCGAATTGAAAATGGGAAGGTAATGCCAAATGAGGATATTCCTCGTTTAAAAATGAATGAAGGATTTAGTGGAACTGTATGGAAAAGGGAAAAACTTACTTTTTATAAAACGAAAGAAGAATGGAGAAAACTAAGTACGATCCTCCCGTTTGATGCTGAGAGTGTATTAGGTGTTCCAATTGTAAGAAGCAATGATGTAGTCGGGATTTTAGTATTGGCTTCAAAACGAAAAAGGGCATATGAAAAACCTCAGCTCATGATTGTTGATATTCTTTGCTCTCATTATGCTGTTGCCGTGGAAAATGCAAGGCATTATGAGGAAACGAAAATGTTTAGTGAACGCTGTGCCCTTACAAATTTATATAACTATCGTTATTTTGATAAAATGCTTGCAGAGGAATTTGAGAAACTGCATCATTTTGAAAGAAGAAAATTATCATTAATTATATTGGATCTTGATCATTTTAAAAATGTGAATGATACGTATGGCCATCAAAGCGGCAATGAAATCCTTCAAGTACTAGCAAACAGATTAGAAGAAGTAGTTGGAAACAAAGGAACTGTCGCACGTTATGGCGGTGAAGAATTTGTGGTTCTGTTGCCGAATTATCAAAAGAAGGAAGCCTTTCAATTTGCCGAGCTAATAAGACAAATGGTAGCTAATCATCCTTTTACATTGAAACAGCATATAGATGAAGAGAAGATACAAGTATATGTGACTGTAACAGCCTCCATTGGTATCGCAACAGCACCAGAGGATGCAGATGATTCTCTAGCATTAATACGTCATGCAGATCGTGCATTATATGTAGGAGCGAAAAGGGCAGGAAGAAACCGTGTTGCAGAATATACGAAATAAGAATAAATTCTATATTTTAAAACAAAAAAGCAGCCGATTTACAAAATCGTACTGCTTTTTTGTTTTTGATGGAGTGAAAACCTAAACTAAATATGAAATTTTTCAAAGGATTTTTTTAATGCTTCGGACATATCTGCTAATTCACTAGAAGAGGCGAGCAGTTCCTGCATGACAGCATTTTGCTGTTCTGTAGTTGCTGCGACCTTTTCAACGCTTTCAGCAGATTGCGTAGTTATATGGGTTATTTCATCAGCACAGCGAAGCATGGTTTCCATACTTTCATTTGCCTCACTAATGGAATTACGTACAGCTTCATTTTGCTCTTTCACAGCTGTTGTTGAATTAAGTATCTCATTAAATATTGCTCCGACATTTTTGACTATTTCTCCACCCTCTGTAACAGCCAAAGAACTCTCCTTCATGACCTTACTGGCATTGGTGGTCTCTTTTGAAATATACTCGAGAATACTGCGGATATTTCCCGCAGCTGCAGCAGACTGCTCTGCAAGCTTTCTAACCTCCCCAGCAACAACTCCAAAACCTCGCCCATGTTCACCTGCTCTTGCAGCTTCAATTGAAGCGTTTAATGCAAGGAGATTCGTCTCTTCCGAAATAGCTGTAATCAAGGCAACAATTTGATTTATTTGGCTGGATTTATCATTTAAAGTTTTGATTGCTGTAGAGAGATTGATTGTTTTTTGACTGATTGTTTCCATTTGGCGTGTAACATTTTTAACAAAATGAGTACCTTGAATCACTTTATCAGCAGTATTGCTGGCTAAATCAACGGCTTCCTCAATTTTGTGAGTGATCTCCGTTAAACCATTAGAAACTTCCTTTACAACGGACTGTGTTTCGTTAGCACTGCCAAGCTGATGGTCAGATCCTGAAGCAACTTCCATTATAGAAAGGGTAATATGGTCATTTGCTGCTGTAGAAGATTCGGCATTAGCCCTTAAATTCAACGAAAGTTGGTTGACTTGTTCAGAGCTATGCATAATTTGTTGGATGGATTGCTGTAAGCTGTCAGCCAGTTCGTTCATGGCAACTGCAATTTCACCAATCTCGTCCTTACCCCTATAGTCCATTCTATCAGCCTGAAGGTTGCCTTTTGCGAGTTCCTTACAGAGAAAGACAGCCTTTTTTAACTTGCTGCTAATATTTTTGCTGACAAGGAAGATTAAGCATGCTGATATAATAAAAGCGACGATAATAGTAATAAGCATAACGATTAATATAGAGGAGGAAATGGCATTCATTTTATTTGTCAGGGTTGTCCGTTCCTTCGAGAGCATGTCTTTTAATTCATTTAGTTTTTCTACATTGAAATTTCTTAATAAGGCAGCCCTATTTTCAACTGAGACCTGCTGAACGACATCAATTTGATCACCGTTATTTTGATATTGTTGAACAGCAGGGACTACACTCGTATAGAATTGGTTATCCATTTGGGAATTTGCCATCATGATTGCATTAAACAATTTTCGCTCTTCATCTGTTGCAAACTGGTTTTTAACCTTATTTGCAGAAGCTAAAAATTTATCGGACTGTAATTTGTATTCTTTTGTCCCATTTTCCGCGGGATTCGTAATATAATCAGTCAATGCAATATATTTTTCTTTAAAAGTTGAGGACATTTCCATGATTTCCAGTGATTCTGAGTCTTTTTTCTGAACGTCTTTCGATACATTCATCGAGCCTTTTACAGTGAATGCAATATAAATAAAAGCAAGAAGAAATAAAAAAAGAGTAACTGCGAAAACGGTTGCATATTTTTGTCCGATTGATAGCTTATTCATCTCAAATGCCCCTTTACAGTTGTTGTAAACGTTTGCTCCATTACATATATAATAATGGAAATGTTGGAAAATTAAAATAATAGTTTTGAAAATAACTAGTAAAAAATATCTATATTAATTTGTGAACAAAAATGGTGTCTCCATATACATGGGGATACCATTATTACTTATCTAATGTTGGTACGATAAGAGCAGGGCGAAATCAGATGGTAGGGGTTGAGAAGTAAAATAAAAAGCCGTTTAGAAACAGCTTTTTAATATTGAACGTTTATTCCACTATCAGGGTTTAATTGCCATGTGGTGATGGAACTAGAGCAAATATTTGTAAAATAATTAGTGTAATTCGTATAATTTACTAACATATGAGTTGCACTGTCTACTTTATAAATGTTCCCTTTAATACAAATACTTGTATTTTGTTTTATTGGAGGGTTTATAAAAATTGCATCCCCATCTACCTCAATATACCCAGGAGTTCCATTCATGATTAAGTAATTGAAGTAGGCATTACCTTTTACTAGGACGGAGGAATTCCCATTCATGGTTAAAGATCCAAAATAGGCATCGCTGTTAACTGTAAGCTTGACTTTCCCATTGGAAGTAAAAGACTTGAAATAGGTGGATGTACTACAGAGAAAATTACGATTCCCGTTTATTGAAACATCTCCAGCTTGGGTTGAAAATGAACTTGTACTCGGGAGTGTTTGTCCAACTCTACTACTACCAGAACTACCGGAAATAGTAAAAGTCCCTTTTAGTGTTACAGAATCATTTGCTGTGATTCCTTTGCTTGAAAAAGTTAGGGTTACTTTCGTTGGATCCGTACAAGTGATGCTTGGAGCAATAATCTGGTAGCTGTTTGTTCCATCAACAGATTTTATACTGGTTTGACTAGATAATTTTTGATTGCTTAGATTTGTTAATTCTGTACAGAAATTTGTGCTGTTTTTTTGCGCATTACTTGTAGCTTGGGGGATAAGGCTGTTTACTTCTGTTTGGTAATAGGTAACCCCCATTTCAGCAAGATCTGTTGCGTTGTTATGTTCATCCGTCTTATTAAATTGAAGACGAGTGGAAAGTGCCATTGTACTTAATGACATTGCGAAAATAAAAATGACCGTGATGGTTATCAGAACGAGGATTAGTGTGTACCCTTTTTGGTTTGTTTTAATATCTCTTCCCCCCTAATACCGACTAATAATGGTGTCCGTCTCAAAGGATTGCCCTTGTCGATTTGTTAGTTTTACATAAATGCTTATTGGTTTCTTTCCATTAATGGTTACCTCTCCTGAAAAGGCATCATAATTTGGATAGCCAATTTTAAGTATAATAGCTAAATCATCACTCTCTAATTTGTTATTTGCTAAAGTGGTTCCTATAAAAGCTGTATTAGTGGTCGGGTCATATGAGAGTTTATAAACATCATTTTTTAAGTGATAATTTTTAATTGTAGAAATAATATAATTTGCTTGTTGTTCAAGATTGTTTTGATCTTCTATTTTGGAATAGTTCTTGTTTATATTAATGAGAACACCATAAATTAAAGTGGATACAATAAAAAGAATGGTGAGAGTGGTCAATAATTCTATTAATGTCAGTCCTTTTTGATGCATGGGTATTCACCTTCGAATATAAGTATAGCTTACTGATTTGTTATTTGAGTCAGATGAATCTTGAACCGTCACCTTAAATAAAATTAAATTATCTGTTTTATCATTAGAAATATCCGCAATTATATTGAAATTTGTGTTTAAAGATTGGTTTAGAAGGTCCTCAATATTTGCTGTGCTATATAAATGATAAACTCCAGTTAATACGTTTCCATCAGTATCGGTAATTCCTGCTGCATAAAGATCCTGCTTCGAAACAGTATTATCTACTAATTTAATCACCTTTTGCGCTGTTTGAATGGTTCCTAGTTTTTGCTCATTCTTATTTGAAAAAAAGGCAGATTGTGTGAAAAAGCCCATAAAAGAGGTAAGAACAATGAAAAGTAAAATAATCGAAACCAAAACTTCGATTAAAGTGAAACCGTGTTGACATCTATTTTCTTGGTCCAATTCTATTTTCCCCTTCTTTTAAAATACTATTGATTATTATACAATATTTAGAAGAAAGAAATGTTTAAATTAACATATAATAAGAGAATTTGACAAAGTTTTTAACTGTTTAATATAATGGAAAAATAAGGGAGTAGGCGAATTCATGAACACCATTCTTTTTGCGTTAGGGACGATGCTAATTGTTTTGATTACAATTTTTTTCCTACCGCTAGGATTTACGAAAAAAGGGAAAATAATAGTTGTATTGATTAGCTTTTTCTTGGCTGTCCTTGGTATTGCATCTACTGCTTCTTTTCCACTATGGAAAAGCGTTTTAATACTTTTTGCACTCCTTTTTTTTATTGCCTATTTTTTGGATGCAAAGGGAAAATCATTTCTTTATCTTATGAGAGAAAATGAAGTTCAGAAGGAAAGAATACTTGCTATGGAAGAACAAGAGTTTACTGTTGATAGAGAAGCATTTTTCGAAACATTCAAGCTATCAAATAATGAAATTGCTATTACTGAGCATGAAAATGTGAATATAGAATTTTTGTACACGCAATCAGAACCTGAGATTTTAAAATCTGAAATAATGGAGAACATTCCAGTAATATCAGAAGATGATACTACATTCCTTTTAAATCGCAGTATTGAGACGAAGGAAGAAAAAGATATAGAAGTTGGTGAAGATGATTTTAGTTATTTATCGGAAATTGAAGGTTTATTAAACGACATGGATGAAGGATCAACATGATCAAGGAGGCGAAAAAATGTGAGGAAAAATAGTCAATTGATGAAACTATTCATCGTACTTCTTATCTGCACAGCCTTTATTTTCAGCAGTTCACATTTTGGTGCCTATGCTTTTGAAAAGTCGCAAAAAAGTAGTGGGAAATATATAAAAGGTACATCGATTGGTTCGCTATTAATTGAAGGAAAATCACAATTTGAGGCATCAGAGTTTTTGCAAAAAAAATATGCGGACTGGATAAAAAACACAACTATTTTTTTTCAATATGGCGATAATCGCACACCAATAGATTTAAAATTATTTCATCTCGATCAAGTTAAGACGATTGATATGATTAAAAATGGGCAAAAGACGCCAGTTTCTATTGATATTGATTCAAATAAAATGGCACAGCAAATTTCGCTATTGTTTCCTCAAATAAGCTCAAAAGATTTTGCTATTGATAAATTATCGAAGAAAATGATTGAAATGGCTTCGTCTTTGCGATCTGGTAATTATACTCTCAATTTATTTGATGAATATTTAAAAACGGAAACGAATGGTATAGTGTCTAAAACAACGATGAAAATAGCAGGTGATTCGCAAGAATTGCAATTGTTCCTTACTTCTAATTCAAAAATAGAAATACCTGCACAATCAAATTTTTCATTACTAGACTTTTTGAAAAATCAAAAATTAGAAGGTATAAGTCCTGAGACTTTAAGTTTTATTGCAACAGCGATTTATAACGTGGTTTTACCCACCAATTTTTCGATTAATGAACGGGATATCGGTAATACATTACCACCATATGCAGACCTTGGATTTGAAGCAAAACTAGATCCAAAACAAAATCTTGATCTTGCTTTTTATAATCCAAACAAAGGAAACTATTTTCTTGAACTAAATGCTGATAAGAATAACTTAATGGTTTCTCTAACAGGGGGGGAATTTCCTTATACATATAAAATGACTGCAACAGGTATCGCCCATTTTGCACCAAAGAAAATCATTCAATATAGCCCAATCCTTTCACCTGGACAAATTAAAGTGACAACCGTAGGAGTATTTGGACACTATGTTAAAGTATACAAGGATGAATACCTTGGGGATGCGAAAATGAACCAGGAATTGGTTTCAGAGGACTATTATTCCCCTGTTCCAACAGTGGAAATACATCCTCTCAATTCAACAAGCAGTGAAAGTATTACCACAACTTCTACACTACAAACCCAACAGGAAACGCAATCGAGTAATATTGTACAAAGTTCGCCTACCTCCTCCACTCAGTCGGATACTACTAATGAATCTGGAACAAATGGAAACTAAATGTTTATAAAGCAGGGATAAAATGAAACAGACTCGAAAAAGGCTAGGAGATTTACTTGTAGAAGCAGGTTTGATTTCTGATGAACAGCTTCAAAGCGCTTTAAAAGAAAAAGGTGAAAATCAAAGGCTAGGTGACGCTTTATTACAACGAGGTTTTATAACCGAACAGCAATTAATTGAAGTGCTTGAGTTCCAGCTTGGCATTCCCCATATCAGTCTTTACCGTTATCCATTTGACACAAAGCTTTTTTCTCTTATTTCGAAAGATATGGCGCGGAGGAATTTGATTATTCCCTTAAGAAGAGAAGAAAATAGGCTTTTTGTGGCCATGGCAGACCCAATGGATTTCTTTGTGATTGATGACCTTAGATTGTCTACAGGTTTTCAAATTGAAACCGCTATTGCCACAAAGGATGATATTTTACGGGCAATTAATAAATACTATAACACGGATGAAGGGTTCGAAGATCTTTTAGCCGATCTGCAACAGAATGAACGGCAAAATGAAGATGACGTATCTGATCAAGATTCTCCAATCGTAAAACTAGTGAATCAAATTTTATCAAATGCTGCTACCCAAAGAGCAAGTGATATCCATATTGATCCACACGAAACAAAGGTGGTTGTTCGTTACCGTATTGATGGGATTTTGCGTGTTGAACGTGTTTTGCCTCGCCATATGCAAAGTGTTCTGACGGCCAGAATTAAGATTATGGCGAATTTAGATATTACCGAACACCGCATTCCTCAAGATGGACGCATTAAAATCAATCTCGACTTTCACCCGGTTGATCTTCGTGTTTCTACACTTCCAACGATATTTGGTGAAAAGATTGTTATGCGGCTTTTGGATATGGGCACAGCATTGAACGATATTAGTAAATTAGGATTCAATTCTCTTAATTTAAAACGATTTTCTGATTTGATTGAAAAGCCAACCGGAATTGTTCTTATTACTGGGCCAACTGGTTCAGGGAAATCTTCGACCCTCTATGCTGCTCTGAACAAATTGAATAATGAAGAGGTTAATATTATTACCATTGAAGATCCTGTTGAATATCAATTGGAAGGTATTAGCCAAATTCAAGTGAACAGCAATATTGGGATGACATTTGCGGCAGGGTTAAGGTCGATTTTGCGTCAAGATCCTAATATTATCATGGTTGGGGAAATTCGTGATAAGGAAACGGTGGATGTTGCCATTCGCGCCTCTTTAACAGGGCATTTAGTGTTAAGTACATTACATACAAATGATTCACTTGGAACGGTTACTCGGCTGCTTGATATGCAAGTAGAACCATTTTTGCTGGCTTCTTCTTTAAGCGGGATTGTTTCACAGCGTCTAGTAAGAAAGGTTTGCCGGGACTGTGCTGAAACACATGAGCCTTCCATACGCGAAATTGATATTTTTGCAAAAAGAGGTTTGAAGATGGATAGAATAACTCGTGGTAAAGGATGCTCCTCTTGCAATATGACCGGCTATAAAGGAAGAATTGCTCTACATGAAGTATTAGTCATAAATGATGAAATGAGACGAGTGATGATGAATGGTGAATCCTTTCAAAAACTGCGTGAACTTGCGATTAAGAGTAAAACGATTTTCTTAATCGATGATGGACTGTTAAAAGTAAAACAAGGCTTAACCACAACGGAAGAAGTGCTTAGGGTTGCGATATTGGAGTAGGGGTGTTTTTGATATATGAAAGATAAAATAGATTTATTATTGCGGACTGCATTTGAATTAAAGGCTTCTGATATCCATTTATCTGTCGGCGTACCACCGATTATGAGAATAAATGGCGATTTGAAAAAATATGGGAAGGATAAGGTAATTCCTCAGGAAACAGAGGAAATAGCTAAGGTTATGATTCCTCCCCATATGTGGGACTTGTTTAAGGAAAAGGGAGAATTGGATTTTTCCTACAGCCTGCCAGGTGTCTCTCGTTTTCGTGTAAATGCCTTCCATCAACGCACCTGTATTTCGATGGCAATCCGAATTGTCCCAGCTAGAATCCCTTCCATTGAGGAGCTGGATTTACCGCCAATTTTAACAAAAATTATCGAAAAACCTCATGGACTCATACTTGTTACAGGTCCAACGGGAAGCGGAAAATCAACAACACTGGCCTCTATGATTCATTATATGAATCAACATATGAGTAAACATATTATTACACTTGAAGATCCAATTGAATATTTGCACAGCCATGGAAACTCGATTATTGATCAACGTGAAGTTGGCTTTGACACAAAGAACTTTGCGAATGGTTTGCGTGCTGCCTTAAGGCAGGATCCGGATGTAATTTTAGTTGGCGAGATGCGAGATCTAGAAACGATTCAAACAGCGATAACTGCTGCAGAAACAGGGCACTTAGTTTTAGGAACACTGCATACATCAAGTGCACCTGCAACGATTAATCGAATCATTGATGTTTTTGAACCGGCTCAGCAGCCACAAATTCGAATTCAGCTTGCTTCTGTTTTAGTTGGAATTATTTCGCAACGTTTGTTTCCAACAGTGGATAAAAAGGGCAGAAAAGTGGCAACGGAAATCATGGTGAATAACTCTGCGATTGCCAACTTAATTCGCAATGAAAAGGTCCATCAGATTTTAAGCATCATGCAAACATCCCGTGCACAAGGCATGCATACGCTTGAATCTAACATTAAGGAATTAATTGATCGTAGCATTATTCAAAAAGAAATAGCGTTACCATTTTTACAGGAGCCAATGATCTAAAATGGCGAGATTTAAATATACCGGAAGAGACAAACGTGGCAAGAGACAGGGTTCCATTAATGCAACATCTAAACGGGAAGCAATGCACAAATTAAAAGAAGAGGGTATTCGCGTCATTGAAATGACAGTGGTGCCTGAAACACTTTTAACAAAGGATATTACGATTGGCAATTCAGTAAAGCTACAGGATTTTGTGATTTATTTAAGACAATTTGCAACATTGTTAAAAGCAGGGGTTACGGTTGTAGACGCGACTTCCATTCTTGCCTCTCAAACAGAAAGCAAGCTACTGCGGAAAGCTCTGCTCGATACTGAACAGGAATTAAGAGAAGGAAACCCTCTCTCACAAGCTGTATCAACCCATAAGAAAGTTTTTAACTCGATGTTTATTAACATGGTTCGGGCAGGTGAAGCAGGAGGAAATATGGATGAAACGCTTGAACGGTTAGCAACCCATTTTGAAAAGCAGCACTTCACGAAACAAAAAATCATTTCAGCACTTACCTATCCAGCAGTTATTGGATTCTTGGCAATTGTTGTTGTCATTGTTTTGCTCACATTTGTTGTCCCAACCTTTGTTAAAATGTTTGCAAGTTTTGGAGGAACGCTACCTGCCATTACTAGATTTGTATTAGGTGCAAGTAGTTTTATGCAATCATTTTGGTGGCTTGTTCTCCTTTTCCTTTTTGCTATTGTGTTTTTGTTTATGCTTTTTCGCCGAAATAAACAAACAAAATATTATCTTGATTACCTTGCATTGAAGATGCCTATTTTCGGAAAAATGCTTCAAAAAGCAGCCATAGCTAGAATGATGCGGACATTAAGCTCATTATTTTCGAGCTCTGTTCCAATTCTTCAGGCGATGTCTATTGTCGAAAATGTAGTTGAAAACGAAGTATTGGTAGAAGTGATTAAACAATCAAAAGATTCCCTTGAAAAAGGGAGATCTATGACCGAACCAATGAAAGCACATTGGGCATTTCCACCACTAGTTACACAAATGATTGTGATTGGGGAACAAACAGGTGCATTGGATACGATGCTTTCCAAAATCGCAGACTTTTATGAAAGAGAGGTTGAGTTAGGCACAGACAGATTGAAATCACTAATTGAGCCGATAATGATTGTTTTACTTGCAGGGCTTGTTGGAACCATTGTTATGTCAATCATGGTGCCAATGTTTGAAATGTTTAACCAGTTTCAAAATAAATACTAAGTTTTGGATAAATTTCAATATACTAGTTTCCTTTTTCAAACTATTAAATTATAATAATGTTATTATAAAATAATAGGCCAAATTACCTAAGGGAGAGTGAACAAATGTTACAAGTGATAGGAAAAAAGTTTAAGAACCAACGAGGATTTACATTAATCGAATTACTTGCAGTTATTGTTATTTTAGGGATTATTGCGGCGATTGCTGTGCCTTCGATTGGGAATGTAATTAACGATTCAAGGCAAAAGGCAGAAGTTGCTGAAGCCCTTCAAATTATTGATGCTACAAAGCTATTAGTGGCAAATAACAATGAAACTAATGCCAGCCAAACTTATGCAAAAACTGATTTAGACACTTATTTAGATCATGTTAAAGATGCTAACTTTACTGTAAAGGTTGATTATAATTCGACAAGTGGTAAGTATACTTATAGTATTAAAGGTCATGATGCTGATAAAGTTTTAAAGAGTGATGATGATGGTACAACTTATAAATTTGAGCAAGATCTAATTGACTGGCAAAATTCACATTGATGTTTTACATAATATTTTTTTATGGATTAATCTTCGGCTCTTTCTTCAACGTGGTAGGCTTACGTGTTCCAATGAAGCAATCAATCGTCAAACCAAGATCGGCCTGTCCAAAATGTGGACATCAACTTAGAGCATTTGAACTTATACCAGTTCTATCATATATCATTCAAAAAGGGAGATGCCGCGGCTGTCAGTCGCGGATTTCTCCCTTTTATCCAATTATGGAGCTATTGACCGGAATTTTATTTGTTTTTGCGCCATACCAGATTGGGTGGTCATGGGAGCTTATTGTTGCGTGGTCACTCATTTCACTTTTTATGATTATTGTTGTTTCAGATATTCACTATATGGTGATCCCTGATAAAATTTTGGTAGTGTTTGCAGGGATTTTTTTATTGGAACGATTTATTACTCCGCTTACCCCGTGGTGGGATAGCCTTATTGGCGCTGTTGTCGGCTTTTTACTCCTACTCCTTATTGCCTTTGTAAGCAAAGGGGGAATGGGCGGGGGGGATATCAAGCTATTTGCTTTAATTGGTTTTGTCTTAGGAGTTAAACTTTTACTTTTATCGTTTTTTCTCTCGACATTATACGGGGCAGTATTTGGCATCATTGCACTCCTTTTTAGAATCGTAAAAAGGCGTCAGCCGATACCGTTTGGCCCGTTTATTGTTGCAGGCACACTTACAGCATATTTTTGGGGACCTGCAATCATTCATTTTTATTTGCAATTTCTAGCAAATGGACTTTAAAAAAGGGGTTATTCAAATGGCTTTTTCCCTCCTAACACCCAAAAATAGAATCATCAACATGGTACTGAATGACCACTCTATTCGCTTTGTGGAATTGAAACAGATGAACCCTCTCATTGCCCATAAGTGGAAAGAACGTTTCCTACCGTCCGGAATCATTCGTGAAGGGAAAATCGTTGACCATGCATCCTTAACCAATATTTTGGAAGAATGTATTGATGAATGGAAAATTAACCGGCGTTCTATTCGCTTTCTCGTCCCAGATCCACTCGTGATTATCCGGAAATTATCCATTCCTTCAGATGTTCAAGATGATGAAATAAAGGGATATCTCTATTTAGAACTTGGGTCTACCATCCATCTCCCATTTGATGAGCCGGTTTTTGATTTTTACTCACTTGAAGATAATGGGACAACCAGAGAAATTCTTTTATTTGCTGCTCCTGAAAAATTTGTAATGGAATACGCTGATCTTTTTGCAAAATTAAAACTAAATCCAATTGCAGCTGACATTTCCCCTCTTGCATTATATCGATTATATTTTCAATTAGATCTTGCCAGTCAGGATGAAAATCTTTTTACTATCCAATTGGATTTGACAAGTGTCAATATGTGTATTTTCGAAGGTACAATACCGTACGTTATGAGACATTTCCCTTTGCCTTTTGAAATTGAGAAATGGCAAATGAATAGGGAAAAATCGGATTTATTTGACTTGATGTACATTGGTGGAACAAGTGACCTTGTTTATCATTTTGAAGATATTTTTAAAGAAATCATAAAATTAATGGATTTCTATAAGTATTCTTTAAATAATGGGAAGAAAGAAGTAACAAAACTTCTGTTAAGTGGGGATCATCCATTGTTGATGGCTTTTTTAGAAGAACTGAAAGATCGCTTTGATCTTCCAGTAGTCACGATTCCACTTGATTATCCAGCAAAAGGGAAGTCTGGCATGATTCCACCGAAACAATTACTAACATTTGGTCTTGCGTTAAAAGAGGTGCAATGATGCTAGTAGAAATCAATCTTCTTCCCAAAAATGAACCAAAGAAATTTGGATTTATCCTAGTATTCTCGCTAATTATTTTGCTAGCTATGTTGACTGCTACTTTTTATATATGGCAAATTCATTTAACGAAAACAAATATACAATCTACTGAAAACCAAATTTCACTTATTCAAAAAGTCACTGATAATCAAAGTAAGCAGGCAAGTGCTGCTGTTTCAACAAATTCAGTAGACCAATTAAAAAATGGAATTAAAGTAATGAACAACCTTCGTATTCCAACGATTCCAGTGATGCGCCATCTCACTTCATTGCTGCCGCAGAGAGGGTTTATTCAATCATTTCAATATGCTGATACAGGAACCTTGACATTGACCGTTCAATTCGATTCGGAAAGTGAAGCTGCCAATTATTTAGATTGGTTGAATCATTCAAAATGGATTGAGGATGCAATCCTTACATCACTTAATGCAAATTCAAATGATGCCACTGCTTCTGGAGCTACAACGGTTAATTCCAGTTTAGATAATAATATGAATTCTACTGCTAACACAAATGGAACAGTTACTAAAAGCAATTCAAATTTAATGCCACGATATGTTGGACAATTTGATATTAAATTTAATAAGGAATTCGTCAAGAAAAAAAGCGGATCTTCCGATGAAGGAGTGACTGGCCAATGAAACTTTCACTCTCGAGAAGAGACAAAATGATTGTGTCCATTACACTTCTTTTACTTTTAATTGGGGTTGTTTTTCTTCAATTCCTATATTTGAATCCATTACAGTCTGATTTAAAATTAGTGGAGCAAACGTTAAAAACGGAGCAGAAGCTATTAACTACAGTTGACAATAAAAAAAGTGCAGCAGCCTCGGCTATAGCCAAAGAAACAGATTCAACAGAGCTACAAAAATTACTTCCTGTAAAACCGCTGCAAGATCAATTTATTCTAGATTTAGAAAAGGCGGAAACCATCTCAAATAGTCAAATAAAGTCAATGAGTTTCCAAACGAATGGACAAGATCAATCGCAATCAACCGGAAATACTAGCACTTCAGGAACGGGTGGACAGGTTAATTCTACTACTACCGTTCAACAAAATAATTCTACAAGCAGCGGAGACAATAAACAAACAGCAGAAACCTCTTTACCAGTAGGAGTACAGAAAATCACTGCGGTGCTTAATGTGTTGTCTCCAGACTATGCAAGCTTTGAAAAATTTATTAGTTCGCTTGAATCCGAAAAGCGTCTGATTGTTGTGGAATCCATTCAATATACGGCAGGGAGCGAGATTTCATCCCTTGACCAGACAAATGCACCATTTACATTTACTTTGACTGTTTCAACCTTTTACATGCCTGCCCTTACAGATTTACAGGGGCAACTTCCAAAAGTAGAGACACCAAATCCGGGAAATAAGGATAACCCATTAAGTCAGTCTCCGGATATCACTACTTCAGAGAGTGCAAAATAGCATATATTTTGGCGAAAGTCTACGATAACAAGACGACAAAAGTCTTGTTATTTTTTTTTTTATTTGTGATAGTCTGAAACAAACTAGCAGTTTGAAGGAAAGGAGCTTTCACAAGTGGACAAGCAGACAAGCGGCAAAATAATAACAATTAAAATAAATGGAGAGCAGCGATCGTTTTTAGAAGAGCCTGTTCATATAAAAACAGATGAAATAGAACGCGATTTCTACATAGACTCTGCCGCATCATCTAAGCCAATTGAAGAAACAGCTGCTACACAGGAAATGGTTGATGAAAGCTTTGATTGGATCATACCCGAACAAACTGAAAATGGCTTGACCGACTATCCGTTAAAGCCCTCTCAAAAAACAAAAAAAAGTAAAGGTAAGTTATATAAGGATGTTCCATTTGGAGCTACTAAGAAAAATCCAATTGCCTTGAGATCCATTCTATTTTCAGTTCTTTTTGCCATTCTAATTGGAGCAAGCTTTGGTGTTGTCATGCTTAAGCTTGTTGTTACCAACCATGGCAAAGGTACAGCTGTGACCACAAATGTATCTAATAGTCCCGTTCCAAAAGATAATGAACTAACTTCTGGCACTTCAGCAACTATTCCATCATGGACTTCATATGTTGTACAAGGGGGAATCTATTCTACTAAAGACACAGCAATAGGAGTTGCTAATACGAGAATAAAGAGTGGGATTCCTGCTGAAGTAATTGATTCAGAGGGGAAAAACTTTTTGTTTTTAGGTGTTGCGAATTCCATTGAGATGGCGAAGGGTATGATGGACAGTTATAAAAAGAATGGGGTTACAGAGGTTTACGCAAAACCATTAATTATTCCAGAGAAAAAGATCATAAATACAAACCAAGTGGAACAGAGTTTTTTAGATTCAGCATCTTCCACTTTTCAAATTCTTTCTGATATAACTGCCGGTGCAATGGTTAATGCGGCAATCGCAAAGGAATCCGTTAATTCTATAAAAACTGTGGAAGGTAGTATAGTAAAGATAGATAATAAACAATTAAGAAATAATAAAGTAAAAGAACTTAAGTCAGAGTTAGTAACGACAATTGATCTAATAAAGGCATATGAAAAGTCATCTGATTTAAAAAGCGTTATAAATGCCCAGCAGCATTTATTAAAATACCTTTCAATTTATTATTCTATTTAACAAATAAAGAAAACTTGGTTAGCGCCAAGTTTTAGCGCAGGCGATTGCCTAGTTGCACTTATGCGTTCAGAATTTATGGATATAAATTCTGATTAGCTAAAAAAACAAGTTTCTCTCCTATTCGATATTTTTCGGGAAATATTTTAAAAATGGCCTCTCCAAAATGGACAGGCTATTTTTAATGACTTTTGTATAATTAGCCAAGTTTTTTCAAACTATATTCATATAAAAATTGTTTGCTTCATTAATTTTTGATACGATTGTAATGTATCTCCCTATACGAAGCAAGAAAGGAAGGTGGTTTGATGCAAAACCTCATTTTAGCCTCTTCTTCCCCTCGGCGAAAGGAACTTCTAGAAAACCTTCAATTATCCTTCAACATCTTAAGTAGTGATGTGGATGAAAGCTTTGATCCTAAACTCCCACCAGAAGAAGTCGTAATGGAATTGGCAGATCGAAAAGCTAAAGTCATTTTTAAAGAAAATCCAGATGCGTGTGTGATCGGGTCAGATACCATTGTTGTTCTCGATGGGAAAATTTTAGGGAAGCCTAAAAACGAGGAAGATGCCGTTAGCATGCTTCAAATGTTATCAGGCAGACAGCATGATGTTTATACAGGTGTTTCCATTTTATCTAAAGAACGTTCATCTCTTTTTTTTGAAAAAACAGAAGTATCATTTTGGGAGTTAACGGTCGAGGAAATAAAGGCATATGTTCGAAGTGGTGAGCCGTTTGATAAAGCAGGTGCTTACGGTATTCAGCAATTTGGTAGCATGCTTGTCAAAAAAATAAATGGGGACTATTTTGCCGTTGTAGGCCTTCCTGTTTCAAGAACCATTCGGGAGCTTAGAAAGGTGGGCTACCAATTGCCTTACTAATTTTCCAGCCTTTATCTCCCTTACAAGGGAGGAAAAAATGACTACTAATACTTTAATGATTCGTGATTTTCCACAGGACGAAAGACCGAGAGAGCGATTTATTCAACAAGGGGCTGAGAGTTTATCGAATCATGAACTCATTGCCATTTTACTTAGAACTGGAACAAAAGATGAATCTGTCCTACAGCTATCCAATCGATTGCTTTCACACTTTGATGGCTTAAGGGATTTGAAGTCAGCCACTTTAGAAGAAATTACCTCAATCAAAGGAATAGGAGATGCTAAAGCAATACAGCTTCTTACTGCTGTTGAACTAGGTAGAAGAATTGCTAACCTCTCCTACACTGATCGTTATGTGATTCGCTCACCAGAAGACGGAGCAAACTATGTGATGAACGATATGCGTTTCTTATCACAAGAACATTTTGTGTGCTTATATTTAAACACCAAAAACCAAGTCCTTCATAAGAAAACTATTTTTATCGGCAGTTTAAATGCCTCAATCGTTCATCCTCGTGAGGTTTATAAAGAAGCACTCCGTAGGTCAGCAGCCTCAATCATATGCCTTCATAATCATCCCTCGGGAGATCCTGCACCAAGCAGGGAAGATATTGAAGTAACCAAAAGACTTTCAGAGTGTGGTAAGATAATGGGGATTGATTTGTTGGATCATTTAATAATAGGTGAAAATAAATTTGTCAGCTTAAAAGAAAAAGGTTATTTATGACACTATGATTTTATTTGACGTTAGGATATAATATTATTTATGATTTTTTAGGACCTTTTGCTTGGAAGTAAATAAATTTTCTAAGAAAACATTTTATATTAATATAAAATCACCTAACTAATTGCAATTCGTATCAGAAAGGGAGATACAACTATGTTTGGAATTGGATCAAGAGATCTTGGGATTGACCTAGGAACTGCTAATACTCTTGTGTTTGTTAAAGGAAAAGGAATTGTGCTTAGACAGCCATCTGTTGTGGCATTACAGACAGATACGAAACAAATTGTAGCTGTTGGAAATGACGCTAAAAATATGATTGGCCGTACCCCAGGAAATGTTGTTGCGTTAAGACCAATGAAAGATGGTGTTATCGCAGATTATGAAACAACGGCAACAATGATGAAATACTATATTCGTGAAGCAGTAAAGTCAAAAGGACTGTTTTCTGGAAAACCTTATGTGATGGTCTGTGTACCATCTGGCATAACGGCTGTTGAAGCAAGAGCTGTTATCGATGCTACTCGGGCTGCAGGTGCAAGAGATGCGTATACGATTGAGGAGCCATTTGCAGCTGCTATTGGTGCGGAGCTTCCTGTATGGGAGCCTACTGGTAGCATGGTTGTAGATATTGGCGGCGGAACAACGGAAGTAGCTATTATTTCCTTAGGTGGTATTGTTACAAGCCAATCGATTCGTATTGCAGGGGATGAAATGGATGAAGCCATTATTTCTTTTATCCGCAAAAATTACAATTTAATGATTGGTGACCGGACTGCTGAAACCATTAAGGTAGAAATTGGCTCTGCAGGAGATCCTGATGGAATTGACAATATGGAGATTCGCGGCCGTGATTTACTGACAGGTTTACCAAAAACGATTGAAATAACAGCTAAGGAAATTGAAGTTGCTCTTCGCGATACGGTATATGCAATTGTTGAAGCTGTTAAAAACACACTAGAAAAAACTCCTCCTGAATTAGCAGCAGATATCATGGATCGTGGCATTGTTTTAACTGGCGGTGGAGCTTTACTTCGAAATTTGGACAAGGTGATTAGTGAAGAAACAAAAATGCCGGTATTAATAGCTGAAAGCCCACTTGATTGTGTGGCAATAGGAACTGGTAAAGCATTAGATCATATTCAATTATTCAAAAATAAATCAAGAGATTCACGCTAAAAAATATAGATAGAGGTGTATCATCATGCCACAGTTTTTTTTGAATAAACGTCTGATTGTGTTACTTGTCAGCATTATTATTCTCGTGGCATTGATTGGGTTTTCTTTGAGGGAGAGAAGTCAGCCATCCTGGCCGGAGCAGTTCGTAAAAGATACTGCCGGCTGGGCTCAATCTCTGGTTTCGAAGCCTGCTCAGTATGTTGTTGGCTTTTTTGAAAATCTTCAGGATTTGCAAAATACATATCAAGAAAATAAACAATTGAAAACACGCGTTGTAAAGCTTGCCCAACTAGAAGCAAAGGTACAGCAATTACAAAAAGACAATAAAGATCTGCGTGGTGTATTAGGTGAGAAAAAGACCCTGAGTGATTTAAAACCATTACCTGCTACAGTTATTGGCAGAAATCCTGATCGGTGGAATGAAATTATTATAATTGACAAAGGAAAAATCAACGGTATCAAGCAAAATATGGCGGTTATGACTGCTACAGGTTTAATTGGAAAAGTGAAAAGTGTAAATCAGTTTAGTTCAACTGTCCAATTGTTAAGTGCGATGGATCCAAAAAATCGAATTTCAGCATATGTTCAAGGCGCAGCAAATGCCTATGGACTTGTCGAAGGCTATGATTCAGATAAAAAATTGTTATTAGTAAAAAGAATTCCATATGATACAAAACTAAAAAAAGGTCAAACAGTTATAACATCAGGCCTGGGTGGCGTTTTTCCTTCTGGTTTGTTAATAGGGAAAATTGTAGATGTTAAGCCAGATCAATACGGATTAAATCAAACTGCGTATGTAAAACCTGGTGCGAATTTTTATGATATACAAAATGTCATTGTCATTCAAAGATTGATGACACAAGCTGATGTGAGTTCACTGAATAATGGTAAGGAGGAAGATTTGTGAGAAAGCTAATTCTTCCTCTGCTCTTTTTTTTCCTTTTTGTATTAGAAAGTTTGTTTATTCAGTTTTTACCAGCTGGTCTGTATGACAGCAAAAAAATATTAGTTCCTCATTTCTTAATCGCCTCCATCCTTTTCTTGACTATTTTTGGAAGTGAAAAGAATGGAATAATTTATGGGTTGATTTTTGGATTGCTTTTTGATGTTGTGAATGTTGAAATTATCGGAATTTATTTATTGCTTTATCCACTTGTTGTCTATGTTGTGGCAAAAATAATGAAAATCTTGCAAGCAAATATTTTTATTGCTTCAATTGTTTCACTTCTAGGTGTGTCATTAGTAGAAATTGGAGCATTTGAAATGTATACCATTATTCATATTACTAGTATGGATTTTATGACATTTCTAAAAATGCGTTTAGTTCCTACATTACTGTTAAATGCCGGATTCATTATTATTGCTGTCTACCCTCTAAAACGGCTTTTTGAGAAATATGCATCATTAAGGATGGAGTAAGTGTAAATATTCATTAAAGCCTTTTTCTAAAAAAAGGAGTTTGTTGTTTTTTTGTCGAATTCTTTATGAATGAAAAGAAGAATAAGCAGACGGATTGATAAGTGGCATCCGCTTTTCCAATTGAGGTGAAGATCTTCATGAAAAAACGCCAAAATGTAATTATTAAAGGAACAAAGGAAGGACTAACATTACATTTAAATGATGACTGCTCCTTTCAGGAACTAAAAGATGAATTGGATGAAAAATTATCGGCTAATGAACGTGACCATGAAAAGCGTCCATTAATTCCTGTGAAATTGGAGACTGGTAATCGTTATTTAAGTGAAATTCAACGTGAAGAATTAAAAAGTTTAGTTCGGCAAAAAAAGAATTTAGTTGTGGATGAAATTGAGTCGAATGTGATTTCAAAAGAGGAAGCGGAAAAAACTCGAAGAGAGAATGAAATTATATCAGTAGCAAGAATTATTCGCTCAGGACAGATTTTAGAGGTACAAGGGGACCTGCTCCTTTTTGGAGATGTAAATCCTGGTGGAAAGGTTATTGCGGGCGGAAACATTTTTATAATGGGAGCTCTAAGAGGAATTGCCCATGCAGGCTGCTTTGGAAATAAACAAGCAGTAATTGCTGCGTCTATCATGAAGCCTTCTCAAATAAGGATTAGTGATTTAATTAATCAAACAATTAATCGTGTTCGGAATGATGATAACCATGAAATGGAATGTGCGTACATAAATCATCAAGAACAAATTGTAGTAGATAGATTGCAAGGTTTAATTCATATAAGACCAGATTTAACTAGATTAGAAGGGGGACGTTAACGTGGGAGAAGCAATTGTCATTACTTCCGGTAAGGGTGGCGTTGGCAAAACAACGACTTCTGCTAATATTGGTACAGCATTAGCCCTTCAAGGAAAAAAAGTATGCTTGGTGGATACCGATATCGGTCTACGAAACTTGGATGTCGTTATGGGACTTGAAAATAGAATTATATATGACCTTGTGGATGTAGTGGAGAAACGTTGTAAACCACATCAAGCATTGGTAAAGGATAAACGATTTGAGGATTTGTTGTATTTGCTTCCTGCAGCTCAAACAACAGATAAATCTGCCGTAACGCCTGAACAGATGAAGACGTTGATTAATGATTTGAAGCAGGATTATGACTATATTGTAATAGATTGCCCAGCAGGAATAGAGCAGGGTTATAAAAATGCGGTAGCGGGTGCAGATAAAGCGATCGTTGTCACAACTCCAGAGGTTTCAGCTGTAAGGGATGCTGACCGTATTATCGGTCTTTTAGAAAAAGAAAAAGATATTGAACCACCAAAGTTGGTTATTAATCGTATACGTAACCATATGATGAAAAATGGCGATATGCTAGACGTAGATGAAATTACAACCCATCTTTCAATCGAGCTTATTGGGATTGTGGCTGATGATGATGAAGTAATTAAAGCCTCTAATCATGGTGAACCTATTGTATTAAATCCTAATAATAAAGCTTCTATCGCATACCGAAATATTGCGAGAAGAATTTTAGGAGAGTCTATTCCTCTTCAGCCGCTAGAGGATCAGGATAAGGGCGTATTTACTAAATTAAAAAGATTTTTCGGTGCAAAGTAATTGTTAATAGGTCATGTCCAAACTATTTCTTTTGGATACGACCTTATTTTTTTATCCTGGTTAAACAATGCTTCAGAGTCATACTATTCATTTTTTTAACATAGACTTGTACAAAAAAGTCTCAAAAAGGATGGATGGGAATGAGGTCGAGAACGGATGATATTCGCCACAGAATAGCTAAAAGGAGAAATGGCAGAAGTAATTCTAAAAGTATATCAAAGAGCTTTCTATCATTTCCAAATGATGAGGAAAAGTACGGTTTTAATCAAATGGTTACATACGAAGGCCGTGGGAATGTGGAGGAGCCACATCCATTATTTAAAAAAGAAATCTTTCTGTTTAAAATTTTGGCATCTGTTTGTTTGTTTCTTCTTGTTGCCATCCTTTTTCGGAATCATACCGGATCATTGGACTCTGTAAGGAACATGGTGAAAAAAACAATGGACACGGAGTTCCAGTTTGCAACCGTTTCGAATTGGTATGAGAATAAATTTGGAAAGCCTTTAGCATTGCTTCCATTTGCAGAAAAAAAACAGACGGAAAACACTAATTCCAATCAACAATATGCTGTCCCTGCATCCGGAAGAATTGTGCAAAACTTTGTAAAAAATGGACAGGGTGTGATGATTGAAACGGATAAGGGTGCCCAAGTAAAAGCAATGAATGGGGGCCTGGTAACCTTTGCCGGAATTAAGGACGGTTTAGGTAAGACCGTTATTATCCAGCATTCTGATAAAACAGAATCATGGTATGGTAATCTTCTGGATATACAAGTGAATTTATATGACTACGTTAATAAAGGGAAGGTAGTAGGATCTGTTTCCACTTCAGGCAATGAAGATAAGTCAAAAGGATCCTATTATTTTGCCATTAAAAAAGGGGACAAATTCATCGACCCTATCCAGGTGATACGATTTGATTAAAACAAAATATTTACTTACACATATTCAAATACACCCTTTGTTATGGATTGTGATTGCTTTGTCTATTGCGACTGCTCATTTTCTAGAGCTATGTTTATTACTTGGAGTTATTTTTATTCATGAAATGGGGCATGCCATTGCTGCTTCCTATTTTTCATGGAGGATTAAAAGAATTGTGCTGCTGCCATTTGGCGGTGTAGCTGAAATGGATGAGCATGGAAATCGGCCATTAAAGGAAGAAGCTATAGTTGTTATTTCAGGGCCTTTACAACATATTTGGATGATGGCAACAGCGTTTCTCTTTTTTAAACTGTCTTTGATTCCAGGGGATTTATACCAGCTTTTTTTTCAATATAATTTAATGATTCTTGCCTTTAATTTATTTCCGATTTGGCCTCTTGATGGAGGTAAAGCACTATTTTTGCTTTTTTCTCTGCAGAACCCTTTTCCAAATGCCCATCGCCTTACATTACTCATTTCTTTCATAGGACTAAGCCTTTTTTCCTTCCTTATCTTACTGACTGCACCTAATCATATTAACGTATGGATTATCATCGGTTTCTTATATTTTTCCCTATACCATGAGTGGAAACAGCGCCGGTATGTGTTCATTCGGTTTTTATTGGAAAGATATTATGGGAAAAATGAGGGACTCTATTTTCTAAAACCAATAAATGTTAATGAAGAAGATATGATTATTGAAGTTTTAGAAAAATTTCAGCGTGGGTGTAAACATCCTATTATTATTAATGGGGAGGGAAATGAGAGAGGTACTTTGGATGAAAATGAAGTTTTGCATGCGTATTTTTCAGAGAAGAGGATGACAGATCGCGTTGGTGACCTTTTATTTTTATTCTAAATAGCTGACTTATACTGCCCCTTTTCTATTCCAAATGGTTATAATAATACCATCATAGAAAAAGTGAGGCCGTTAGATTTGAATAGATTGATTGTTAATTATGCCACAAGGGAAAAACGATTAGTGTTAATGATGAAGAATCATGTTGAAAAAATTGTCATTGATCGGCCTGAGCATCATTCCCTTGTTGGTAATATTTATTATGGAACAGTAACAAAAGTATTACCTGGCATGAATGCTGTTTTTGTGGATATTGGCGAAGAGAAAAAAGCTTACTTGCATCGGAATTTGCTTCCAAAATACGTTTTATCAAAAAAAAATCCTTCCTTGAAGGAAAAAGAGTCTGTTGCAAATTTCGTCCACCAAGGTGAAAAGCTACTTGTACAGGTAAATAAAGATGAAACTGGTACTAAAGGGGCAAGGCTTACCGGTATAATTGAACTTCAGGGAAATCATCTTATCCTTATGCCAAATGGACGTTATGTGGCTGTATCTAAAAAGATTGCTGAAGAGGATAAAAATAAATCCCTGCGCCACCTTGGTATGAGTGTAAAAGAAGATGCGGAAGGGATTATTTTTCGTACCTCCAGTATGGATGCTTTCGATCATGAAATAAAAGATGAGTTAGAGCAACTGCGAGAGCAATATTTAAGTCTACTTAAGACATCTAAGTCTCTAAAAGCTCCAGGTATTCTTTTTCAAAAAGAATCCTTTATCGAAACAATTATGGATACGATTCGAAAAATGCCAGATGGAGAAGTTCTAGTTGACGACTTGACATTAAAAAAGAGGTTAGAAGCATTCGACCATGTAAAAAATGGCAGATTGAAGCTGGTTTATTTTAATGGAAAAGAAAATGTATTTACTTATGCAAGAGTAGAACATGAAGTGGAGAAAGCTCTAAAAAGGATCGTTTGGCTTGAAAATGGGGCATATCTTATTTTTGATGAAACGGAAGCCCTAACCATCATTGATGTAAATACAGGGAAGTTTTCAGGTAAACACGACCTAGAGGATACTATTCTTAAAACAAATCAAGCCGCTGCAATTGAAATAGCGAGGCAGCTTCGTCTTCGTGATATAGGTGGTATGGTGCTTATAGATTTCATTGATATGAATCGAGAGCAAGGTCGATTAACCATTTTGGAAATTTTTGAGAGGGAACTTGGCCGGGATGAAAAAAGAACAAAGGTCATTGGCTTTACTCCGCTCGGAATTTTACAATTAACAAGAAAGAAAACAAAGATTACCTTATCAGAGGGTTTACAAATGAAATGTCCGGAATGTGCCGGAACTGGACGTGTTGATAGTGCAGAGACAGTTGCTTTCCGACTGGAAAGAGAATTGTTTGAACACCGGCATTCAGAGTTTGAAGCGGTATTGGTTGAAACTACAGCTGAAGTAATAGAGGTATTTGATGGACCGGATAAAAATTATCGAAGTCTTTTTGAGGAATTAACACATCTAAAGGTGTTCTTTACGCCATCTTCTAAAAAATCTCCTTTTTACTCTATAAAGCAGTTTGGAACTGAAAGTGAGATAAGCTTAGGTTTGTATTGACACTATCTCTATATCTATGATAGTATTTTAATGTTATTGTTTGTAGCACCCGTGCTACAACCGCACAGACCAGGTTTGTAAGCTTTTGCTCTATGCAAAACGCCTGTAAATGGCGAGTCTGAGATTATAAGGAGGTGCAGTTCATGTACGCAATTATCGAAACTGGCGGCAAGCAAGTTAAGGTAGAAGAAGGTCAAGCAATCTACATTGAAAAGCTTAATGCTGAAGCAGGCGAAACAGTTACTTTTGATAAGGTTCTTTTCGTAGGCGGAGAAAATGTAAAAGTAGGAAGCCCTGTTGTTGCAGGCGCTACTGTTACAGCTAAAGTTGAAAAACAAGGCCGTCAGAAGAAAATCATTGTTTTCAAGTATAA
>JAUZPL010000170.1 GCA_030705955.1 Bacillota bacterium
TACTATTTCTTTTAGTCTAATTCATAATAACTGCAAACAACTTGTCCAACAGCTTTCGCAGCTACGAGAAGTGCATCTTCATCGATATCAAATTTTGGATGATGATTAAAGTAAGGATTTTCTACCCCTTTCGGTGTACATGCAATGTAGAAAAAGCAAGCTGGGAATTTTTCAGCATAATAAGCAAAATCCTCAGATGGAGACATTGCCGGAAATTCTTTCACTTCTTTAATGTCCTTATCATCCATGCTTCGTAAGCTATCTGCAACCTTAGCTGTAAGCTCAGGGTTGTTATATAAAGGTGGATAATCTGGAGTATAAATAAGCTCACATGTTACGCCAAACTCTTCTTCCATTCCTCTTACAATCCGTTTAACTTCTCTCTCAATCGTTTCTTTTGTTTCTACAGTCATATAGCGAATATCGCCTTCAAGTTCTACGCTGTCCTTGATAACGTTGAATGTGCCTTTTCCATCAAAAGATCCAATTGTGATCACACCGATATCGAATGGGCTTAATCTGCGGCTGACAATGGTTTGCGCAACTGTAACAAAATGAGCAGCAGCAACGATTGCATCGTTAGCTAGATGAGGAGAGGAACCATGTCCACCTCTTCCTTGAACTTTTAATTTCATGTATGCTCGACCATTGAAGGAATATCCAGCATGATATCCTACTGTGCCCACTGGCCCTATAGGTAACAAATGAATACCATAAATAGCATCTAAGTCATCAATCAAACCAGACTCTACAATACTTTTTGCTCCACCTGGTGGCACCTCTTCTGCATGTTGGTGAATAATTTTTATTGTACCTGGAATAGAGTGCCTTAATTGAATTAAGCAATCCGCTAAAACCAATAAGTAAGCCGTATGCCCATCATGCGCACACGCATGCATAACACCTTCATTCTTTGATTTAAACGGTACATCGGTTTCTTCTACAATTGGAAGGGCATCAAAATCTGCGCGCAGACCAATTGTTTTTCCAGGCTTTCCACCTTTAATCGTTACGATAATCCCATACCCATTCCCAACATTCGTTTGAATATCAACATCTTTTCCCTTGTAAAAATCCGCAATATACTGAGCCGTTTTCTCCTCTTTAAATGAGAGCTCAGGATTTTCATGCAGATGGCGGCGGATTCTGATTATTTCTTCTTTACGTGATTCTAACATGCTCATTAATTCACTTTTCATCATTTCCGTCTCCTTTTTTGAGGGCACAGAATGAGAAGCCTTCTATTCTGTGCCAAATTATAAAAATGAGCTGAATTCGATTCCTATCTATACCCTATTTTTTAATTAGCAATCTTATTTGGTGTTTGTGTGTGTGCTGCTTTTATCGACGTGGCATCTGATGTTTTACCAGCATTTTTTGGAACCATGATCAGAATCGAAAGAGTCGATAGTATACCGAATATTACGTTTACGATAATCCCTACTGATGCTGCGGTCTCAACACTTCCAGCTGCTGCAACTGAACTATAAACCGTTGCGGAAATAGCAACACCGATTGCACTACCTAATGAGCTTGCCATTTTATAAACCCCTGCAGCTTCCCCCACTTTGTCTAATGGTGCATTTGAAACAGAGGTATCTGTAGATGGTGTTGCATATACTCCAAGTCCAAGCCCGAATAAAACAAACCCAATAAATACGACAACTGTATAAGTAAAATCAGGCAAGAAGGTTAGACCCATGATGGCTACACCCACTGTTGTGATAATAGCGCCCCAGACCATTGGTAATTTCGCTCCTACTCTTTGCAAGATCTTCTCTCCAACCCGAATCATGGCAAGAACGACGACTAAATATCCAATGGATAGCATCCCTGACTGAAATGCGGTGAATCCTCGACCAACTTGAACATACGTATTCGCAACAACAAGTGTCCCAGCTATCGCATTTAATAAAAAGTTTGAATAGGTTGCCCCAGCGTATGGTTTATTTTTAAATAAGGAGAAATCAATAAGAGCAATCGCTTTCCCTTTTTCAACATTGAAAAAGACAATAGCTCCGACTATGGTAACGACAGCAAGAATAATCGTGATTGGACTTGTCCAGCCTAAGTCCGCACCGAATGTTATAAAAACGTTTAATGCAATCATAGTAACGATAAAGATAGCTAAACCACTAAAATCAAATTTAAATGAACCTTTTCCTTCAACCTTGCTTTCAGGTGTATCTTTAATTAGCCACATAGCAAGAAGGGCAAAAATAATGGAGAAGATAAAGATCCATTTCCATCCCATATATGTTGCAATAGCACCGCCTGCAAACGAACAGACACCTGAACCGCCCCAAGATCCAATTGACCAATAACTAAGAGCACGTTGTCTGTCTTTTCCCTCAAAGTAAGCTTTCATTAAAGCAATCGTTGCTGGCATAATACAAGCTGCAGAAATCCCTTGAATGATGCGGCCAATAATTAGCAAGGCGGATCCTTGTGCTAATACAAGACATAAAGAACCAATAACACTTAAAATTAATCCAACATACGTAATTTTTTTACGTCCAATTTTATCTGCGAGGCCCCCAGCAGCTACGATAAACATACCTGAGAATAAGGCTGTTAAACTGATGGCTATATTTATCGTTCCGTGTGAAATCCCTAAATCTGATTGAACAGCTGGGACAACATTGACCATTGCCTGTGCAAAAAGCCAGAACGTGATAACCCCGAACACAATCCCTGTGATCAACTTATCCGTACCTTTATAATTTGTCTCCATGATTGAACCTCCCACACTTTAACTAAATTTTTTAATACGTCTAATAAAGAAACAACACTGCAACAAATAAGGAGTAACAGAAACAACTTGTTGCGTTTCTATACTATGATTATAAAAATTTAAGCTGCATGAAGAGAGTCAATTTTTATGCAAATCACTCTACCAAAGGGCACAAAAATTAACCTATTACTTTGTTAAGGAAAAATTGTGAGGTGATTTTTTGTCATTTTTACAAATAAGGAGGATGGCTTTACTGCCCTCTATACCATTCAAAGGATAGAAGGCAGTGAGCTCAGGATAGTCACATTTTCGACATGCTCTGCAACACATTTGTCAGTAGGCTTTTCGAATATCAAAAAAGTGAATGGCGTTGCTTGTTAAATAGGAATAAAATGACCAATCATCTTCAATTGATTCATCGAAGATTTCTAAGGACGGTCTACTCGAATTAATAATATAATCAATGATTTCAGCATCCATGCCATACTTACTGTTCAAATTCCACCACTTTGTATATAACGCTCCATGATTTTTATCAAACACATGCTTGCGTATTTGATATTCTCCTTTAGGGATTCCAGATATCGTTACGTGAATTTCTTTATTGAGTTTTTGAAGAAATGTCTCTTCAATGGAGAAATAAGGATTGATGATAGTACAATTCATCAGGATCAACTGATATCCCCGCTCATTCCTTGTCATTACGTAATCCTTATCTTGTGCAACAATTTCACCATGTAGACGATTTAAAAACATCAACGCAAAATAAGCTGGACGTTTTCCCTTTAGATAATGGAATAATTCGACACCATCCATTCGATAACGTTGATCTTTTCCTGCGTCCTCATGTGCGATTGTATTAATCCAGAGAGCAAGTGTTTTCACATCATTGGATATATCCAATACATTTTTCAGAAGCAATGCGCCGCGGAAAAAGGTCCCATTCGTATACCGAGTATTGCCTGACAACGTGTTCCATGAAACGAGATGAAGTGGTTTTTCAATATGATTCCTTTTTAAGTAGAGCTTCATCTTATTGGTTTTTTCTTTTATGTAATCCTTTGCTAAATCGAATTTCATTTCCGCCATTTCTTTAAAATCTATTACCTCATTTTGATTTGCGTTATATCCGATAAAATCAATAAACTCACCATGCTCTAACTGCCATTCATGTTGTTTGCTCGTTTTTTCTTTGCGGAAAGAAAAAGGCATATAGACGCCGATCTGAATCGAGGGGAGCATCGTTTTTAATACTTCATGCAGTTTTAAATAAATCCTCTGAAGTTCTTTTGTTTCAACTCCTGTATAATATGGCTCGTAAAACATCACATGCCATTCTTTAACAAACGACTCTCCGTAAAGCTGTAAGCAATGTTTGATGAATTGAATGAGTTTTGCAAAATATGGTTCTTCATCTCTGGATATATCTATATAATCTGCCCGTATAAACAAAGATAAATCATGCTTTTTCATGAATGCTAAAGCATTATCAATATTAAAATATGGTGAGGTTGTCGGAATCTCTTCATCTGTCTCTACCTCAGGCGGAATAGCCGTATTACTAATGGGATGACGAACCCCGATATACTTTAACTGCAAATCCTTTTTCACATCTAATATTTGAGAGCGAACATCTTCTTTTAATAGCTCAAAAATTTCTCCGATAATCAGAATATGATTAGGATAATGTAAGGCCATCGGCTCGAGGCTGGACAAAATTATTGGCAGCTTTTCATATCTTGTCTCTGTATGGTTATATGATTTTTGATCATCTAAATTCATGCTGGTTAATTTTGCAATAATCTCTGATGATTGGATAAGATTTGTAGCATCTACCTTGCTATAACTTTGAACTGAATCCTCCTTTTGGACAATATGGCTATCTCGATATACATGTGGCGTCATTCCATACACTTCTTTAAAAAAGGTTGAAAAAGACTTTGTATTTGGGAAGCCATTGTTCATCGCGATTTGTGATATGGAGTCAGTTGTGTAAAGTAGATCCTTCATACTATGCTTAAGCCTAATATTCATTAAATAACGACTAAACCCCATCCCCATTTCCTGTTTAAAATAGCGGGATAGATAGCTTGTTGAAAGAAAGTATTTCTTTGCAACCTCCTCTAATGTAATCATCTGATCATAATTTTTTTCCATATAGTCAATGATTTGCATTAGGCGCCGATCA
>JAUZPL010000171.1 GCA_030705955.1 Bacillota bacterium
AGTCGGAGTGACCATGATAACAGCCAGCAAACTTGATGATTTTGTCTCTGCCTGTGTATGCACGGGCAACACGGATTGTAGTCATAACAGCTTCAGTACCGGAATTAACAAAACGAACTTTATCAAGTGCAGGGATCGCTTCTTTTAACATTTTCGCTAATTTGACTTCGTGTGGAGTGGGTGTACCGTATAGGACACCTGTCTCAGCCGCACGTTTAATTGCTTCTGTTATATGTGGATGGGCATGGCCGGTAATAATCGGACCGTAGGCTGCCAAGTAGTCAATGTACTGATTACCATCAACATCCCAAAAGTAGGCGCCTTGGGCCCGTTCCATTACGACAGGGGAGCCTCCGCCTACAGCTTTAAATGAGCGAGAAGGGCTGTTTACCCCACCAACGATATGTTCAAGTGCTTCTGTATGTAAACGTTCGGAATTAGTGAAATTCATTTTTTTTCCTCCTTCTTTTAATACATTCTTATTTTAGCACTTTTTTCATTAATTTTAGCCGCTTAATTATTCATCTTTTTCTTTCTAAGGCGAACATGCTGGATTAGTTGTGTTACGCTCCATCTTTAGCTAAACTGAATGTTTAGGATAGTCTTCTATTAAAAGTAGAGTTATTTAGAAAAGATCTTTTTTGAACTGGTTGTTATAGGGGGATTTATAAATGAATAATGCAATAGAAGTGAAGGATTTGCGAAAAGAATTTAAGTCATACTCAAGCCGATCGGGGCTAAGAGGGGCTTTTCGGGATCTTTTTACCCGAAATTATAAGGTTGTTCCGGCTGTTAATGATATCAGTTTCTCAGTAAGGCAAGGAGAAATGGTTGGGTATATTGGTGAAAATGGTGCAGGAAAATCTACTACCATCAAAATGCTAACAGGAATTTTAACACCAACCACTGGGAGTATTGTTGTAAATGGTATGAATCCTCATAAAGAACGTGAAAAATTTGTTCGAACCATTGGTGTTGTTTTTGGACAACGCTCACAGCTATGGTGGGACATTGCGGTGCAGGAATCATTTCGTCTTTTAAAAAAGGTATACAAAGTTTCGGATGCACACTATAACGAGCATATGGACCATGTTATTAAGACACTCGATATTGAACCGCTTCTTGATAAACCAGTACGGAAGCTGTCGCTTGGCCAAAGAATGAGATGCGAATTAGCTGCAGCCTTAATTCATAATCCGCCACTGCTTTTTTTGGATGAGCCGACAATTGGGTTAGACGTATTAGTTAAATTGAAAATTCGAGAATTCTTAAAAGAAATTAATGAGAAATACAATACGACAATTTTACTAACGACCCATGATTTAACTGATATTGAGGCATTGTGTGAGCGGGTTATCATGCTTGATGAAGGAAAAATAATCTATAACGGTGCACTCCGGGATTTGAAGGATAAATGGGGTGATGGCAAAGAATTGCAGTTTCAATTTTTAGAAAAAGTAGATTTAGATGCCTTGAAAAATCTAACAATTGGTATGCCGGTGAAATGGGAACTGGATGAAAAGGAACATATCTATTCGGCACTGTTAGAGGATATTGATGAGCTAATTTCGCAGGTGATCGCCAAGGTCGTGGAGGCCTTTAAAATTAAAGATATAAAAATTAATGAAACATCAACGGAAGAAATTATTCGGAATATATACGAAAAAGGAACTGTATAAGGAAAGGGGACATAGGACTTGGATAAATATCTTGAAATGATTAGGATCCGGTTTTTAATGATGCTTGCCTATCGAACCAATTATTATACTGGAATTCTTATCTATAGTATTAATATAGGAGCCTACTATTTTCTATGGGCGGCCATTTATAGCGGTAAACAGCATATTGAAGGGCTTTCTGTTACTCAAATGACCACCTATGTTGCAGTAGCTTGGATGGCACGTGCTTTTTATTTTAACAATATCGATCGTGAAATGGCAGTAGAAATAATGGAGGGGAAAGTGGCTATTGAGTTAATTAGGCCGTATAGCTATCTTGGCATGAAAACGATGCAGGGACTTGGCGAAGGAATATTTAGGCTTCTATTCTTTTCAGTCCCAGGACTTGTAATTGCGTCTTTTATCTTTCCTGTTAAATTCACCTGGAATCCAACGGTGTGGGGATTATTTGGTATTTCAATTTTACTAAGCTTTTTTATTAACACACTGCTTAATTTGCTAACAGGGATTACTACTTTCTTTCTATTTAATAATTCTGGGCTAATAAGAGCAAAGCGGGTAGTGATTGATTTGTTTTCCGGGTTGCTTCTTCCCATGAGTTTCTTTCCTGGTTGGGCACAAGATGTGATGAAGTATCTGCCTTTTCAGGGGATCAGCTATGTCCCTAGTATGATTTTTACAAATGGATTTTCTCACCAACAAGCAATATCAGCCATTTGGCAGCAGTTCGTCTGGGTTTTGGTGTTGATCGTGCCGATCCAATTGCTTTGGATTTTAGCCAAAAAGCAATTGATTATTCAAGGAGGCTGAAAAATGTTTTATGCTTCAATGTTTTTCCAATATGTATCACAATATGTAAAAACAAGGTTTCAATATAGAGCCAATTTATTTGTTGAATTCTTTTCAGACCTGTTATCACAGGCTGTGAACTTTATATTTATATTGATTGTGTTTGGCCATACCAGTTTGTTGCATGGATGGAATCGGGATGAAATTATTTTTATTTATGGCTTCTTTCTTGTTCCATTTGCCTTATTTTCTGCTTTTTTTAATATTTGGGATTTTAATGACCGATATATAATCAAGGGGGAACTGGATAGGATTTTAACAAGACCGATTCATAGTCTTTTTCAAATTGTCCTTGAGCGGATGGAATTGGAATCACTTCTTGGAGCGCTAACTGGTTTGGTGGTTATGTTTTACTCCGGCAGCCGTTTGGGGATTGAATTGAAGTGGTTTGATCCCATTTTATTTATTGTTTTTGTTGTAGGTGGTGCACTTGTGTATGGTGGAGTTTTCGTCATGCTTGCCTGTGTTAGTTTTTGGGCAGATGCAAGGACTGATATTATGCCAATGATGTACAATATTAGCAATTATGGTCGGTATCCTGTTGATATTTACAACAAGGTAATCCGTTTTGTGCTAACTTGGCTGCTGCCTTTTGCTTTTGTCGGTGTTTACCCAGCTGCCTATTTTCTTGGAAAAAAAGAGTGGTTCAGTTATGCCTTTTTAACCCCAATAATGGGTGTATTGTTTTTTGTGGTTTCGATTTTTGTATGGAATCAAGGAGTAAAAAAATACCGTGGCGCAGGAAATTAAGAAATGACAATAAGTTAGTTTTGATATTTTATTGTACAAGCACGCATAAAAATAGATTATTGGGATATCGAGTTTAAGAGGTGAGTCTCACATGTTCTATTTATTAATCGTGCTTGTTTCTATTTGTATTTTTATGAGTTTAAGGAATCTCTTTTTGCCATATCGAATCGAAGGAAAGCTTGTTTCCTTTGAAAACTTTCTTTATTTAGGGATCATATATGTAACTGTTTTGATTGGTTTTGGCCTAATCTATCTGGTATTTTCATTTAATGGAGAACCGATCGTGAAGGAAACAGGAATGGTCGAGAGCCATAATATTTTTGAAACCTGCTTTTATTTTAGTGCAATGACCTTATTCTCAGTGGGGCATGGGGATGTAATCCCACAAGGGCTTGGCAGAATAATAGCGGTAATTGAAGCATTGATTGGCTATACACTCCCTGCAGCCTTCGTTGCTAGAGCCGTTTTTGACAGGGAGCAGTAATATTGTAATACAACGAAAGATTGGATAGTCTATTTAGTAACAAAACTTTTTGGAGTGATGATCGTGACAGTTGAGGTAGGAATGCTTGCCCCTGACTTTGCTCTTCCGGCTAACAATGGCGAAACCGTAAAATTATCTTCTTTTCAAGGGGAAAATGTAATTCTTTATTTTTACCCAAAGGATATGACGCCTGGTTGCACAACAGAGGCATGTGATTTTCGTGATCAACATGAAAGTTTTAAAGGTTTAGATGCAGTTATCTTGGGGATTAGCCCTGATCCAGTTGATCGCCATGTGAAATTTGTTGAGAAGCATGGTTTGCCGTTTTTGTTGCTGGCAGATCCAGACCATCAGGTGGCAGAAGCCTATGGTGTTTGGAAATTGAAAAAGAATTTTGGTAAAGAATATATGGGAATTGAACGAAGCACCTTTGTGATTAATAAAGAGGGAAAGATTGCAAAAGAATGGCGGAAAGTAAAAGTAAAAGGTCATGTTGAAGAAGCGATGGAGTTTCTCGGAGAAAAACTTTAAAGGCCTATTTTTGCAATTAAAGGCATTTGTCCAAGTCAATGAAACAAGTAATGAATATCATTGTATTAGGGCAATTACCTCCTCAAATATTTTTTAGGGTCCATTTTTGGGCCCTCTTTTTTTTATCAGATTAGTGTGACTGGGGAATTCTAATGAGCAGTCAAGCTCTAAATTCCTCAAGCCAATCTAATAAAAATACATTGTTATTCTTTTTATTAATTATCAACGGGTGTTATGATGGAGTAAATGATCTTTAATAATAAGTACTTTAAAAATATTAAATACTATTTTATATCTATTTTAATATTAGGAACTTTTAAGGGGGAATGAAAATGAAAATTTACACTAAAACTGGTGATAAAGGGACGACCTCCCTTGTTTATGGGGTTAGAGTACCAAAGAATGATGCACGGGTTGAAGCTTATGGAACATGTGATGAAACTAATTCCATGATTGGACTGGCTCTTGGTCATTTAAAAGGTGAGAATTTTGAAGGAAAAGAGAGAGTAGAAGCTGCCTACCATAAAATCCAAACCTCCCTTTTTCATGTTGGGGCAGAGCTTTCAACTCCAAAGGGGAAAGAGGTAAAATGGAAACTTTC
>JAUZPL010000172.1 GCA_030705955.1 Bacillota bacterium
CAAAACGAAAAATGAGCGTCACGGAGCTTTCGGAGAGGGTTGGAATTACTATGGCGAATCTTTCTATTCTGAAGAATGGGAAAGCAAAAGCGGTTCGTTTTTCAACATTAGAAGCGATATGTAAAACTTTGGATTGTCAGCCAGGTGATATTTTGGAGTACAGAAGCGACGAACACTAAATAAAAACAGACAACAAATTTATTTAACGGGAGTAGATAGAGAATTTTAGGGATAGTCATTAAGCTATCCCTTCTTTGCGTTTATTAATGTTATTTTCTCAGAGAATTCCATTGAGAATTACATTGATTTTAGTGTATTAACACCTTTAATGCTAGAAAATATTTTTTGTATTTTTATCAATCATTAGAAAAGCCTGCTAATAGCAGTGCTTTTTAATGATTGATATGGAATTGTTACTTAAGGAAGATTTCCTATTATCTTATAGGTATGTCCTCATTAAAATTCTTGTGGAAATGCCTATCCCTTCATAAATTTCTTACTTATATTGTAAGGAATAAGTGTATAAGGAGGGCTATATAATGTATGGATATGGGTTTGGTGGATACGGCTGCAGTTTCGTTTTAATCGTTGTATTGTTCATCTTGTTAATTATCGTCGGAGCTACAGTTTGGTGCTAAGTAAAAATATTAAAAAGCCCTTATATAGGGGCTTTTTGTTATTTCACATCAAATAAAATACTTATATCTATGCTTGTTTTCCTGTACAGAACATTTTATTTACCTTTATGGACACCCTCAGTCATTACATTCAAAGGTTTATACATTGGAGGTATAAGGATGACAAAATTTTATTCTTTTCATGGGACCATCACTATGATTACTGATCTTTTAGGGCAAAATGGTGAAGGAGATGGCTGTAAAAAGTTAATATCTGTCAATAACAAATTGGGAGCATTAGTAAATTTTGTGGTTTCACCTTCAACTTACTTTGTTGACCATGTAATGGTGGCAATAGGAGATCGAGTAACTGGATATTATGATGGGAATGCTCCTACCCTCCTTATATTCCCACCACAATATCAAGCACTTGTCATGGTAAAAGATAGTCCATCTCAAAATGTAAAAGTAGATTATTTTAATAGTCAATTGGAGAGTAGGGATGGACATTTACGATTAAATATTTCTCCATATACCCAAATAGTTTTAACAAATGGGCAACTCTTTACAAGAAACCCTGCAAACCGAGATCTAATTGTTATCTATGGACCTGCCACAAAAAGCATCTCAGCTCATACCACACCCTATAGAATAATCGTTTTATGTTAAAAGTTATGTTGAAAATGCCTGTTACGATAAGTCGTCGTCCATCCTAGGACGCTTTTTTTTATTTATGCCAGTTGAAGCGTTACATTATGCCGAATATAAAAACAAGGATTTTCCATAAAGCTTCACCATTTCCCACAAGAAACAGGAGATTCTACTATGCTAGAACCTCCTGTTTTATAGAAAATAGATTTATTAATTCGGACCCGTTTTATCAGAAAATCTCAATAATGGTAGTGATGCGGGAAGTACGGATAGTATGGGTTGGGTGTGGGCGATTTGGATAGCCAAAACCAAGTCCTGGGGAAAAGCCATCCTGAACCTGGTCCTCCTAAGCTGATTCTTTCATATGTTGTATAAGTAGGAATCACTTTTATCCTCCTCATTTCGTTTTGCATTAGAGCATATGCATTTTTGGGATAAATTCATGGGTATTTGCCCCGAATCATCAAATTTATATGATATATGCGGATTAAAGAAATAAGAAACACTCTTTGTTCACTTTTCATTTTTTTCTTTATGAGGATATGTGTGTTTACTTTTTATAAGCCGTCTTAAATCTCCTCGAAATATTACGTCTTTCATTTCACGCAGACTAAATGGAATGAAAGGAGATAAATATGGAACACCTATTGACTTAAGTGATGTCATGTATATGATTAATAGAATAAACCCGATAAGAATACCTGACACTCCAAGAAAATTCCCAATAAAGACAAACACAAGACGCATTAAGACTAAAGCTCCCCATAAGCCCCCGCTAGCAATATGCATACTTGTTAAAAAGTTTATACCGACCACAATCATTGTTAAAGGGTGAATAATTTTAGCAAAAATGGCAGTCTCTCCGATAGTGACTGTTCCAATTAATGTAACAAGTAAGGTGGTATTTTTAGGAATTCGTAAAGTTGCTTCAAGAAGCGAATGAAAAATAAATAAGAGCAACAAAACTTCCCATAAAAACGGCAGCACCGTATCTGGATCCGATAATAATTTTTTGTCGAATGGAGATGGAAACCAATTTGTATGAAACCGAGTAATGGCTATATAAATGGCAGGTAATAAAAGGGCTATAAGCCAACTGAAAAATCGAAAAATTCGTATTCCAAAACGGCCAGATTTAGAATTGTACTCATCTGATTGCTGAAAATAATGAATAAAGAGACATGGCACAATCAATACAAAAGGTAAACCATTTACAATAATGACTACTCGTCCCTCATATAATGCGGATACGGTTGCATCAGGACGCTCGGATGTAAAAACTAAGGGAAATAATGTTTTTTTCTCCTCTAATGCATCTTCAATGACACGAGCTTCCAATAAATACGTTACATCGATTTCATTAATTTTCTTTTTCACTTCTTTAAGTACCTTTTCATCGACATATCCATCGATAAATAATACAGCAACATCTGTTTTAGATTCATTTCCAATTTGATAGGATTCAATTTTCAACTTCTGAGTCTGAATCATATTCTGTAAGAGATTTAAATTTAATTTCAACTGTTCATTAAAACCAACCATGCTACCTTTAATGGTTCGTTGTGTATCAGGTTCTCTCAAAGATCTTTTTTGCCAATTTGCGACATCTGCAAGAATCCCCTGATTATAGCCATCTATTAACACCAAACACTTCCCTTTTATTAGACCGTTTGCAATTTCATCGATTGAGGATTCAACTGTTACGTCGATGATTGAAAGATGATCATTGATAACGGACTCAATACCTTCCATCTTCGACATTTTTAATAAAGGGGCTAATATATTCTTTTGGATGTTTTGAGTATCCGTAATCCCATCCATATAAAAAATGGCAGCTTCTCTTTTTGTTTTATCTCCAATGTTGAATTTTCGTATTTTCAAATTGGATAAACCTTTAAAAAATTGTTCTGAAAATACTTTAAGGTTGCTATGCAAGCTCATGGATAAGGTTAATTTATCGACTCTGGTCATTGCTTGATTCCTTTTTATTTTTAGTATTACCTACCTTTAATCACTTATTTAACAATTCAAATAAACAGCAAAAGAACTCGGTTATTCAACTAAACTTCCCTGTTACAATAGGGTCTACTTATACTTTAGACTACAAAAAATTCAAAAAAATGAGTAACCTAAGTCACCCATTCTCCTAAAGTTATCTTCTCAATTGAGCTTCAACTGTCTGTATTCTCAAAAACAACTTGTATAACATATTATTTTCAAATGGAAATACCTTGTATTTAACATGCTCAGCTCTAAGAATTTTCATTTGAGTATCTAAGAGATAAGTGTCAAAATAATTTCCACTGTTAAATTCAATAAAATTCTGGATCATATCCGAATTTTCATAAACTTCTTGCTTAAGTATCTCTTGGGTAAAGGTGTTACAAAATTGTAAAACATGAATTTAAAGCTACTCCAAATATTATATAGATTAATCATTTATTTTTGAAATCATTACCTATAACTGAATGGTGAAACTTTAGCAACAGTTCCTTTAATTTGAAATCAATTAACCAATATCCATCTTTTCCGTGTGGAGTCAAGTAAATCACTAGTATTGCAAGAATCATAGCAGTTACTAAATAAAAGTGTCAATTTTGTCTCTGATCCTCATTTTAATTTCTCCTGTTCATCAAATAACTTACTAAAATTAACACACCTATACTTCCTAATTGTGCTTTATGCACTATGAAACATTTGAGGAAAAATTGCATAAAAATGTCCCTTTAATAAAATAACTTGCCGCATAACCGATTTACATATACATACTATTTCAAAAGAGAAGTAAAACAATATTTATTAATTACCTTTATCCCTAAAAAAAGGATATCGGCTACCATAGTCAAAGACTAAAAAACATGGACACTCACACACAGGTGAATACGTCATACATATAAAATAAGGCTCTTATTCAGCCTTAATAGGCTTTGGAGAGGAATAATGAAATGTCAGCAAATAATACCTTTGATTATATTGTAATCGGTGCTGGAACTGCAGGTGGAGTAATTGCAAAAAAATTATCGGATGACACAAGTACATCTGTACTTGTCCTTGAACCAGGAACAAATATGGTTAATGAGCTAAGCAGTCCTTCTGGTGCAGTATCAGGGATTTTGGCTTCTGATAATAGGCATTCCTTTAATATGCTTACAAATGCAGAGCCAAGTATTGGGAATCAGCAGCTTAGAATCTCAAGTGGCAGAGCAATCGGGGGAAGCTCAGAGCATAATGCCATGTATGCAGTACGGGGAAGCAGTGAACTTTATGATGAGTGGGCAAACACAGTTGGATCACAATGGAGTTATAATAATGTCAGTTCATTATTCATAAAAAATGAAACTTATACGGGAAAGACGCAAGATCCCGAAGAACGCGGTAGAAAAGGCCCCATTTTTGTCAGGCAGCAAACCATTCCCAAGGATGGGCTTACCGTTACGTTAGCAAAAGCAGCATCAGATGTATTAAATATTCCCATTGTTAAGGATTACAATACTGGAATAAGGGATTGTACATTTTTCAAATCACAATTTTTAAATAAGGAAGTGAAGGAACACTTTGTTCGCTCATCTACTGCCACA
>JAUZPL010000173.1 GCA_030705955.1 Bacillota bacterium
GCCTTTGCCTTTAAATCCTCTTGGCTCAAAGAATCAACCTGATAAACCACTTTACCATTATCCTCTAAAGAACCTTGAATATGAGCAGTAAAACTGTTCACATCATGGGTTTTCTTTAATGAAGTCTTGAAAAGGTCGTATCCAGATGTTGAAGCTGAAGCGGATAACACACCTCCTGCCATAAGTAAACTGCTGATTCCAACAGCTGCTAACACTTTTTTGTTCATTTGCTTTCCTCCTCTAAATAGTGTTGGTACAGTTTAAGGATAGACAATTAGTAATTAAAAAACTATTAACTCTATATTAAATATTTATTAAATTAATTTAGCTATTCATATGAGTAATTTACTACTTGTTTTTTCACAAGAAAAGGCTAAAAACACTGAAAGAGACCATCCAATATTAAGTTCATCAATTAGTGGGTGACCATTAGGTTATGAAGTAGATGAATTAGTTTGAACAATAATTGGAAAAAATCATCTCAATAACAAATTGAGACTTTTTTTATTTAACTAAGAACTTATTAACCTTTATAAAAGTCCTTTTAAATAGTGTATTTAAAATAACTCACCTAAGAAATACTCAGCAATCTTTTCTGAATCAAGCCTTCCCGCTACATATGGGGGCTGAACACCTTTTGTTCCTTCTAAAGGCAATCCAAGCCAGAGAATATGTCGGTCAATCATTACAAATGGAAAAGAAAGACTTTCATTAATGCATTGATCTGACTGAAGTTCCTCCCAATATTCCGCTGAAATAACGGCTAATTTTACACATTTATTTCTATAGTTAAGTATATCCTTCCATTGTTCTGTAAGAGCCGTATGCCGAGGTAAAGAAATAACAATGGAAGATCGGGCTGATTGAATATCTTGAAATATTTTTTCCAGCTTTCGAGCGTGAAACCATTGAAGTCTTGAATGTTGATTTTTTATCCATGATCCAATTTCTTTTGTTTTTATCGTTTGATCATGTTTTACTTGGTACTCGACTAGCTGCCGAAGGGTTTTACTTTGATAGACATGCTTGCGAATAAAAGATTGGTTACTGACATGAATGAACTTACCCTTTGTTCTTGTAATGGCTACATTTATAAGTCTTTCACTTTCTTTGCCTGTTAAGAGCATCCCGGCACGTTCCTGAGGGGCACTATCAACGGTATCAAAGACCATGACATCCCGTTCACTTCCCTGAAACCTGTGAACAGTTGCTGCAATAATATCCGCTGATAAGCATTCATTTTCATATAAATCTTCTAGTAAAAGCCCCATTAAATTGGCCTGCGCACGGTATGGAGTTACATATCCGATTGACCTCGCCCCTCCAACATAGGACTCGTGAATTAGTTGAAAAGATAGTAATAATTGCCAGAAATTCAACCTTGAATTGGATCTTCTTTCTGCCATACAATATTCTCCTGTGTAGCTTGTATCAACCAAAATAGATGCACGATGAGGATATGGCGGCTGTTCCACAATCAAATTCCTGCTTTTTCGAACACTTTCATGATCTCCCACAAGTGAATTGTAAATATATTGATTGGTAAAGGCAGATATGTCCGGGTGCATTCTTCTTTGCTCTTTTAATAAAAATAAATGCGGATGTAACTCGCCTTTTTCAATCCAATCGACGACACCTGCCCTGTGAAAGATGTCTTCTTTTAGCCACTTCGTAACGAGTGAATCTCGAGCTGATGCAATTGGTGGTAATTGTCTGAAATCTCCGCAGATTATTACTCGTTTCCCTAATGTTGATGCAAAAGCAGCCTGGGGAACATAGGCCATACTTGCCTCATCCAAGATAACAACATCAAATTCTCTTTCATAAATGGAGGCATCGTTGGCAGCTTTAGCAAGAGTGGTTCCGACAACGGATGCGTCCTTAACAATATCAATTTCTTTTTGGCGTATTTTCTCTAAAGCTCTGGCGATTTTTGTTTCAAGCTCTAATAAAAGATGAGAATCTCTTTTACTAAAAGAACGCGCTAAATCCTGTTTTAATTTCCGTCTTTCTTCTATTAATATATCTTTATTTTCTGCTAGACTAGGATCCTGTTTTTTGATTAATTGGCTAGTGGTAAGCGCTTCATGACTGGATAAAGCCTCTCCCACATTTGTCCCGAAGCGAATGACATCACCTTCTCGAAAGCGTTCTTTCTTTTTAATGAAGCTTGTCATTTCTGCTAAAAGGACATCTACAGCCTGATTGCTATGAGATAAAATTAAAACCTGCTTTTCCTGAAAATATTTATTCGCCGCAACTCGGGCAAGGGTATATGTTTTCCCGGTTCCAGGCGGACCCCATACAAATGTAACCGGATTGTATTTTGATCGTAGTATTAACTCGTGAACATTGCTTTTTATTTTATCTACCGGGTGTTTTGCTAGCATTGAGGGATTCATTAATATCTTCACTCGTGCTCGTTTTTTTTTGCTTTTCTTGATTTCCTCCAGCCTTTGAATAAGCTGCTCAAGCAATTCCCATGGATCATGAAATAAATTAGCCTCAGATATTAAGTCACCAATTGATTGTTCTAACGCGATTATGATCCCTTTTCCTTCTGAAGAAAGCATTCTTCCGATTTGCTTAATTCCACCCCATTCAAGTCTAATGGATGAACCTAATGGAATAGAAACCGAGATAGCTGTATCAAAATAGTAAGTGAAAGACCCATCATTTGAAAGTAACCTTCCATTCGAAACAATAAACTTGTTACTTCCATACTTTTTCAAGTACATAATTTCATTTTGAAGGGCATCCTGCCATTCGTTTAAATATGTTTGTGTCATTTTCATTTTTCTTCCTTTAGAAAACTGTTTTATAAAATAAGAAAAGTATATCACACCAATTAAAAACAAAATAATTTCACTACCAACTTGCAATAGTAATTTTTTAAGGTGACATTAAGAATAATTCTGTATAATATCTTTTGTATTTAAAATCAAATTTTACATTTCTAACCGTTTTATATAAGTAAAAGGAGAATTTATGAAGAAATTAATGAATATTGTAATAAACTTTATGCGAGAACAACCTATAATGGCAGGACTCGCATTATTAATTTTTTTACCGCCAATTGGTATTTTCTATATGTTTTTCCTTGGAGGAAAGGAAATCTTTCGGAACATAAAAGCACGAAAAGGAATTCCATTTGATTTTATAACAGTACTATTTTTAATCATGTTTTTATCAAGTATAGGATCAGCATTACAACAGCAACATTTGATCTATTTACTAGTTTCTATAACTATTGTTCTTTTTTATGGGGTATATCTGCTCGCCTTAACTCAAAATATGTCGACCCAGATAAATTATTTTAGTTGGATATTCATTTTTGGTGGTGTATACCAATATATATTTGGGTTACTCAATCGGGTGCTTTTTATAAAAGGGTGGTCTAATAGTATTGTCGGTTATTTAACAGGTAGCCACTTATTGGGATTCCTAGGCCATAATCGTTTATACGGATCAGCCTATAATCCGAATTATTCTGCCTTTTTATTAGTCTTTGCTTTGGGATTTCTTTTGGTTAAGCTTTTGAAGACAATTAGATGCAAAACCTTTAAACAATTATTGCTTTATATTCCGTTATTAATTTTGATAATCTTGGGCATTAACGCAACAGGATCACGATCTGGATTTGGAGTAATACTTGTTTTATTTGGGATTTTCTTACTTAGGTTGAGCTTGCGATTTACGATTTTAACAATTACCCTTATCTGTATAAATGGATATTGGCTCTTTCAAATTTTCCCTAGAAGTCATGAGATTATTAGTAACTTTGGAACTCGAATGTATATTTGGAAAAACAGTATTGATTTGATCATGCAGTACCCACAATTCGGTTTGAATCCAATTGGCTTTCCTGAGAAGTATTTCGCCCAAACCGGACACCATGCCGCACATGCTCATAATATCTTTTTAGCTTTTTTTACAGATTTCGGAATCATTGCTGGAATGGTATTTGTTGGATTTTCCATTGTAATATTATTTAATATTATTAAATTATTAAAATATAATGGCAGCAAAGTCTTTTTTGAATGGTTCTTATTTTCGATACCTATCCTTGGTTTAACAGGCCTTTTAGATTTTCCATTATCATCACCTCAGATTGCCTTACCTGCTCTCATTTTAGTTAGTAAGTGGCAACAATACATCGTTCGAACTAATCATACATTAAAAATCAGGAATGCTTTACTTCAAGAAAAATAAACACCAGCCCCCTTCCAACTTTTCTGACGGGGGCTAGTGTTTTATTGATCTTTTTCCTTTGGGAGATATTTTTTCGATTTATGAAAATAAAACACAAATTCGTTCAGTGCTGATAAAAAGTGGTGAAAATGATTGCCTATGTAGCAACTATTTCCGTTTCCATTTATTGTTTCTTCATCTCAATAATTAAAAAATGAGAAGTTTCTTTTGCTTTAATGAGAAAATCTTCCTCAACAATTTCCATTGCATCTCTTGCAACTAATTCAATATTTTGATTGTTGAACTTCCCTCTATCTCAACTAAATAAGCTTGTCTTCCCTCGTTTACCAGGAAGCTAATTTCCTTTTCTTTATCAAGTTCTAATGAGTAGATATTTGCGTCTTGATGAATTTTAATTGGTGCATTCCCCTCAGTGCTTGAAACCATATGGAGCCATTTATTTTTGCGTTCTTCCCAATGAAATTGGTAATCTCCATAATTCGGTGTATAGCCTTTCTTATCAGGGAAGATCCAAATCTGCAAAAATCTTGCAAGACTATCACCTAAATTATGTTCACTGTGAAATACCCCTGTTCCTGCACTCATGTATTGTACATGACCACGGTTAATGGTATTTTGATTTCCCATAC
>JAUZPL010000174.1 GCA_030705955.1 Bacillota bacterium
ATAGATCTCCCCGCGGAAAGCAAGTGTCAGGAGCGGAAATCAACAGGTTGGTTATTAGAAACCATCAATTAATAAAAAATAGGTAATTTAGATTTAGACAAAATAAAAATTGCCAAGAAATATACCCTTTCTCGACAATCTAAGGGCGCTAACCAGCGCCCTTTTAATTATGGGTTTATCTCATAAAATCAATATAGCTCAACTGAAACTACCTTTGCGGTAAAGAATTAGCTGCAGAACTACCCACTAGTTCAAAAATACTGCTAGTATCGACATAAACTCTTGGAACGCGTTTTCCAATTAAGCAAACTACTTCATAATTAATCGTTCCCATAAGCTCTGCAATATCATCCACAGATTGAAATGATGATTGAGTTTCTCCAAATATGACAACCTCATCACCAAGTGAGCAAGTTGGAAGGTCTGTTATGTCAATCATGGATTGATCCATACAAACACGTCCGGCAATCTTTGCTTTTTGACCCTGCACTAGAAGACTTCCACGGTTTGATAATTGACGGGAAAGCCCATCGGCATAACCAACTGGGATGGTAGCAATAATGCTTTCCTTTATAGGCTTAAAGGTACATCCATAGCTAATTGGCTGTGATGCAGCTACCTTTTTTATGGCTGCAATTCTTGTTTTGAAACTCATTGCTTGTTTTAGACGAATAGGGAGTTTCTTTAATGATGCATCTGGGTATAAACCATAAAGAGCAACACCAACTCGAACCATGTCTAAATGCATTTTGGGGAATTTCATGGTTGCTGCACTGTTACAACAATGTTTTATAGGAATGTAAATATTATGTTTTTCTAAGTATTCCAAGACCAAATTGAATTTTTGAAATTGCATATCTGTAAAACTAGAATCTTTACTATCTGCATTAGAAAAATGGGTGAAAATTCCTTCAAGATATACATTGTCAGCCATATTTGCCTTAGCAGCAAGTATAAAGGCATCCTCAGGAGAAGTTACACCAATTCTGGACATACCTGTATCTACTTTTAAATGAATAGAAGCTGTTCTATTTAAAAGAGAAGACTGGTTAATAATTTCGTCCATTATTTCATGATCAAACACAGTCAATGTGATATTTTGAATAATAGCCTCTGTAACTGACCGAGAAGGAGTATAACCGAGGACAAGAATGGGTTCAGTGATCCCAGCTTCCCTTAACTGGATTGCTTCGTCTAAAAGAGCGACAGCTAAGTAATCTGCTCCCATTTGAATAGCAGTTTTTGCTATTTCAATTGCACCATGTCCATATCCATCTGCTTTCACTACAGCCATTATTTTTGTGGGCTGTTTTACAAAATGTCTAAACTGTAGAAAATTATATTTTATATCATCTAATGAAATTTATTCCCATGTGTCACGATAACTAATTGGTTTCAACAAACTAGCCCCATTATTTTGATAAGCAGAATTTATATCCATAAATTCTGCTCGCGCATAAGTGCAACTAGGCAATCGCCGGCGCTAAGGCTTGGCGCTAGCCAAGTTTTCTTTACAGAATAAGAAAGTATAAGATTTTGAACTTAGTTAACTGTCTAGCTCCAGCGCCTATCGACTAGCGTACTTCGGGTATTCTCCCTACGATAAGTCAACATCGAATCGCTCCGCTCTTCGTGTTTCCTTTATCTCAGTCGAAGCCCCTCCAGTCCGTACGTCGATGACCAAGGCGCTTGCGCTTTTCTTAAAAAATCAGGCAGGATAACGGCTTTAAGTTCAAGAATTTATCAAATACAGAGCAAAGTGTCGTTTTCAGTAATGAATATTGTATATTGTTCAAAAACTTAAAGAAGTTATATTAGGTACAGGTTTAATTGTACCAAGAGTACACAGTGAAAATGTATTTGATCTAATTTCTCTGAAATGGCAATTTACTATTGATCTTTTACATCATGTTAAAGCATTGTTTGATAATGAATATAAGCTAGATGGTTACCATGAAATGGGTATGATTATAAAGGAAGGAAGTGCAAAACGATGAATTTCGAAATGGTTATGCAGGAACTAGAAGTGCTCGGCAAGGAACGAATTAAAAAGACTTACATAAGCAATGGTGCACACGAGCCGCTTTTTGGAGTGCCTACAGGTGAAATGAAGCCACTCGCAAAGAAAATCAAAAAAAATCAGCCTTTGGCCGAGCAGCTTTATGCCACCGGGAACTATGATGCCATGTATTTTGCCGGAATCATTGCTGACCCAATGAAAATGACTGAGATGGATTTTGAGCGTTGGATAGATGCGGCGTATTTTTATATGCTGTCCGATTATGTAGTTGCAGTAACTTTGGCAGAAACCGATTTTGCACAAGTTGTGGCCGATAAATGGATCGCAAGCGGTGAAGATTTTAGAATGTCGACAGGCTGGAGCTGTTACTGCTGGCTTTTGGGTAATCGCCCGGATGATGAATTTAGCGCAAGCAAGATTGCCAGTATGCTTGATCAGGTGAAAAATACGATTCATGATTCTCCTGATTGTACGAAATCTGCTATGAATAATTTTATTTACACAGTAGGAATTTCATATTTACCGCTCCATGATAAGGCGGTTGAAACCGCAAAGGAAGTAGGCCCAGTCGAAGTCAGGCGGGGCAAGAAAAAAAGCAGTACCCTGCTTGCTTTAGAAAATATTCAAAAGCATATGAAGAGAGGACAACTTGGTTTCAAACGCAAAAATGTAAGGTGTTAGCCTAGTTTGTAGTGTAACTACACTACCATGAAAGAACTTAATTATCTTTCATTTTCTGTGGTGAAGTTCTACTTCATGGACGGCTAACTGGATCGAATGCCCAATACATAATTTGAAGGTAGCTGACATGTAAGGATGGGGGCTATTCAGCAATCAGGTGCTTTTCTAGAGTGCAGGTTTAGTATGAAAGTTTAGCAAAAACTGGGGGAGTAGAATAATCAAGGATATCAGTGGCTACATGTGCATGCTACCCACCTAAAAAAATTTTTCCCCCACATTTCTTAAATAATAATCTTTGTATATTATGCTGATTGTAGAAAATGTAAAAATTTGATAATTAATCATCGAAGCTTGTATTGTTAAAGTAAATCATATATAAGCCTTTTTGTGTTTTTTTTAATAGGATAAAATATTAATGTTCGGATTATAAATTAAATAATTAGAAGCAACTTGATTTCTAGTATTTTTTAATCACTACCTTGCAATAAACAATAGTAAGTGGTATATTTTATTTATCAGGTACCTATTATAGATATGTACTATACAATATACAGTAGTGAAACCAAAAGATGAGGTGATTCAACCTTGAACGTACAGTTTAAAAAAGGTGTCTTAGAACTCTGTGTTCTTGTGTTATTGGATAAGAAGGACAGATATGGTTATGAACTTGTGCAAAAAATATCTAACCAAATTGAAATTTCCGAAGGGACTGTGTATCCACTGCTCAGGCGGTTAACGAAAGAAGAATATTTTACAACCTACTTACAGGAATCGTCAGAAGGTCCATCAAGAAAATATTACAAGTTAACGGATAAAGGAAGAGAATATCTTCATGAACTGGTTGAAGAGTGGAAACAATTTTCAAATGGTGTCAATCAATTAATAAAAGAAGGTGTGAACATTGACTAAAGAACAATTTTTAAAACAATTAAATTCGTCTTTAAACAGACTTTCCTTTGATGAACGTCAAGATATTTTACAGGATTACGAAGAGCATTTTTCGATTGGTTTAGAAGAAGGAAAAACAGAGGAACAAATTGCAGCATCACTCGGTTCGCCAAATCAAATTGCAAAAGAATTACTTGCTGAGTATCATCTGGAGAAAGTAGAAACTTCGGCAAATGCAGCGAATATTATTCGCGCGGTATGGGCTGCGATTGGATTAGGATTCTTTAATTTAGTGATTGTTCTTGGCCCTTTTATCGGATTAGTTGGAGTGGTCTTTGCTGGGTGGGCAGCAGGGATAGCGTTTATTTGTACTCCGCTCCTTGTTTTGATCAGCGCAGTCATACATCTAAGTTCATTCAAATTCTTTGACTTATTCTTTTCCCTAGCCCTTTGCGGAAGTGGACTTTTTATTATCATTGGAATGTTTTTTGCTACAAAGTGGATCACAAAAGGATTTATTCGTTACTTGAAATTTAACGCAACACTTGTGAAGGGTGGTTTGAAGCGTGATTAATATTAAAAGAATCACAATTATTGCACTCATTTTTTTAGTAGTTGGGTCAGTTGGAAGTGTTTTAACCTTTCGTATAAATTATAAAGAACCTTATGTCTTAAAGGAAAAGGTAATTTCGAAGAGTGTCACTACCATAAATATTCATACAGATAATGAGGATGTTGAAATCATCCCTACGATTGACTCGAAAATAAAAATAAAGGTATTCGGAAGAAAATCACCGGATATAAAGCAGATCTTCTCGGCTAATGTGGAAGGAAAAACACTAGCTATCAAATTAAAAGAGAAACAAGAAAAGATTTTTAACTTCGATTTCTTTCCAATCTCATTTTCATTAAAGGTATATGTGCCGAAAAAACAGTACGAATCAATGCAGATTAATAATGATAACGGACTTGTTAGCATGGGTAGGTTAAACGTAAAAAATATAAAAGCAAGTACGAATAATGGACAAATAGTATTTAATCATGTCAATGCTGCTAATGTGGATGTCCACTCAGATAATGGCGCGATTCTTTTCCTTGGCGATGTGACAGGAAAAATAGTGGGGAAAACGAATAATGGGAAAATATCTCTTACCACACCGAATATAGATTATCCAATTCAATTGGAGTCTGATAATGGGGGTATTACCATTCAAACGGATAAGGAGCCTACCAATGTAACCTATGATG
>JAUZPL010000175.1 GCA_030705955.1 Bacillota bacterium
AATTATTATATGGAGCAACACTAGTAAGTGTATTAACAGCTGTAATTGTAAGTATTGTTTTATAAAAATTTAGAAAAAGTATTTTCTCTTCAAAAAGAAAGGGAATGTTGTGAAAATGATTTTTCACAACAATTAATATGGGTTTTGTTGGTTTATTCCTTTCAGATGCTATCTTATTTTTAAACAGTCTTATGTTGTTAGGAAAGGCAGAAGTATTCACTAAATAAAAAGGGACCGGGCAGCTTGCCCGGTTTCCTTATTATTTAGTGCAACAGGCTTTTACTTCTTCGTTCCAATTTGCAACTTTGTTCTTTTTTGGGGCAATATACAAAAGAAGTATCATTGTATTGGAGGATTTACGATTGAAAAAGTGGGCATTTGTATCTGATTTTGACGGTACGATTTCAAAACAAGACTTCTATATCTTCATGATGGATAAATACTTCCCAGAAGGAAGGGAACTTTTTAAAAAATGGAAAGTAGGCGAGCTAAAGGATATTGACTTCTTAAGTACCGTTTTTAAATCCATCAATCAAGAAGAAGAACAAATTATTGAGGATACGCTTTCGATCCCGATTGATGAGTATGTGCCCCATTTTATTAAGAACGTTCAAAAAAATGGGGCTGATTTCTATATATTGAGTGCGGGGACGGACTATTATATCTATCATATTTTAAAAAAATACGGAATTGAAAATGTAAAGGTATTTTCAAATGAAGGCTATTTTCGCGAAAAAAATGTGCATTTGAATATTGATAAAAATCTTTGGCATTATTCCGAGCGATATGGGATTGATAAATCAAAAGTTATTCAGAAATTGAAAAATGAATATGAAAAGGTTTATTTTATTGGGGATAGTGAACCCGATTCACATCCTGCGGTATTTGCTGATCTGACATTTGCCAAAAATGGATTGCAGGACATTCTCCGCGAAAATAAAGTGACATTTGTCCCTGTTGGTGATTTTAAAGAGGTTGAAGATTATTTACTGGAAAAAGGGGTGATGACTTAATGGAAACCCCTGTAACAAGTATACCGATTCCGGCTATTTTAGAAATTGGCAATGGAACTGTTTTTTCTCTTGAACGGATTTTAAAACAACATGGATTTGTAAATGCTGTTTTTTTATTTGATGATTTCACCTATCAGACATATCTAGAAGATATTCTTGAATCCATCTCATCAACAAAAATAACTACTGTACTCTTGCCTCCGGATTTAGACATCCAGGACCTTATCAAAACAGCATTTGAAATGGAGCGCTTCGATGTTGTCATTGCAATGGGGGGTGGGACGGTCATTGATTATGGAAAATATATCGCCTTTTCACGTCAAAGTCCGTTCCTTAGCATCCCTACTTCTGCATCGAATGATGGGTTTGCGAGTAGCAATTGCTCCCTTGTCGTTAATAAAAAGAAAACAACCGTTCCAGCGAGGGTTCCTTATGGAATAATTGCCGACCTGGAAATTATTCAGCACGTTCCCGACCGTTTTATTTTAGCGGGTATAGGAGATTTAATGTCTAATATCACCGCACTGTATGATTGGGAATTTGAAGAAAAAAATGGAGTCACACGGGTAAACCACTTTGCCTATATGCTAAGCAAAAAGGCAGTGAATAGCTTTATTCGGACACCAATGACCGATATTAAAAATCAGCTTTTTCTAAAAGAACTCATTAGTTCCCTTACGTTAGGTGGGATATCTACTGTGATTAGCGGGAATAGTTCCCCTATAAGTGGATCAGAGCACTTGATATCACATGCACTTGATAAAATTTCAATGCAACCGCAAATGCACGGTATTCAGGTTGGAATCGCCACTTACATAATGGCGAATATCCAAAACCATCGTGCCGAGCGAATGAACAAAATCTTTATGAGAACAGGCTTTTTCGATTATGTTAAAGGACTAGGCCTGAAAAAAGAGGAATATCGTCGAGCAATCGAAATGGCGCCAAGGATTAAATCAAACAGATATACATTTTTGCATGAAGAAAGCTATCGAAACAGTGCGCTTCAATTTTTGGATGAAGATGATATTTTACATGATATTTTTAATTAAACTCTTCCCCGTTGGAAAAACCATACAAACGTCAGAAATCGAGAGTTTATGAATGTGGAGGTTCATGGTGGCACTTCCTTCTTGCCAAGAAAGAGACAAATCTGTCCAATAGTAGAGCCTTGACCTATTTAAATGGCCAAGGCTTTTTTCAGCTTTGAAAAAAATAGAGCCCCTCAGTAAGATAAACGAGGAAGATAGCACTCTAAACTCATCATCTAAGGAGGAAGCTCTATATGAAGTTTAAAATGCAAAAGGAACAAAATCAACTAATTCAAAGAATTTCTGATCAACATCATGTAATTGGGATAGATATTGCCCAACAAACACATGTAGCACGATTATGCTGCTTATATGGAAGAATTAGGTGTCAAAATAGTAACTCGTAAAAGCAGAGGGGTTCATTTTACCCCACTTATTCTTCAACATTCTGGTGACAATAGGTAAAATATTAAGACTAGTTGGCGGGAAAGCTATCTAGAGGTGATAATATGGAAACCAAGCCATTGCTTGAAGTTGAAAAATTAGCTTTAAAAAAACTAAATATCTTTAAGCAAAGCCTTCTTCGTTACATTTCTAGAAGTATTCTTGCTAGTATGTTTATTGGATTTGGTGTAATTGTTGCTTTTAAAACAGGTAATTTTTTTTATTTGGTGCATTCCCCCTTTGCCTATCCAATGGCTGCTTTAACATTTGGAGCAGCCATTATTTTGATTGCTTTTGGAGGAGGTGACCTTTTTACAGGAAACACCTTTTATTATATGCATGCAGCGTTAAGAAAAAAAATGAACTGGTCGCAGGTTTTTAAATTATTAGTATTCAGCTACATCGGCAATATTTTAGGAGCTATAGCCTTTGCTTTTTTGATTTACACAACCGGATTATTTGAGCAACCTGATGCTAGTACATTTTTAATGGCTGTTGTTGAGAAAAAATTACATGCACCTATTTTGCAATTATTCTTTAGGGGCATATTATGTAATTGGCTTGTATGTCTTGCTTTCTTTATACCAATGTCGTTTAAAGAGAGCGGGGCCAAAATGTTTTCAATGATGTTATTTGTGTTTTGTTTCTTTATTTCAGGTTACGAACATAGCATTGCTAATATGTGTTCATTTGCTATAGCACTTGTTTTGCATCATCCTGGTGCGATTTCTTTTTATGGGGTAATTAGGAATCTTATTCCGGTTACTATTGGGAATTTAGTGGGAGGTGAGTTTATGATGGGTATAATGTATTTTTACGCTAATAAGCCATTTTTTTCAAAAGATGACCAAGGGGAATGAAAGTAAGTAGTCGCTTTTAGAAAATAAAAATGGAAACCTCATTTAGATGCGTTACGATGAACATTACCACAAGTAGAAACTACTCCATGAATTGTTGGTGATGAAAACTCTTTAAAACAAGTGCTTCTCAATCTATTACGGAACGCTTTGAAGAACAAGGAACTGTCACTGTCCACATGCTAGCGATAAAGTGAATGCAGGATTCGAATATATTGTATGAGAACGGCAATAAATATGCCGATTAACAAGAAGTAATATGCCTGCAGTTGTGGGCCGATGTGAATAAATAGAACGCCGGCTAAGTTTGCGATTACGGCAAAGAAAAGTGAGAACATACCTTTTCTTCTTTTTCGATGCAGGATCAGAAGGACGATACAAATGGCCGCTCCAAGGATAACGATAAGACTATATACGTTCATTAGCGCCGGAGTAAAAAGTGTGGTCTCAAATTCCTGCTTTTTAAAAACTAAATATCTGGCGACACCCATTTTTTTTGTTGATAAATCTTCAAGAACCATGGCCAAAATAATACCAGAAAATTGAACAATCAAGGTTAGTATAAAAATAAGTAAGCTCTTCATGTTTTTCATTGTTTTCATTCTCCTATACCAGAAGAAAAAGACAATACCAATAGTTGGATTGTCTTTTTCACTTTATTTGCTATTTTTTTGGTACGCCTGTTTCAACTGGATTCGAAGGATTCATACTCCATTCATTCCATCCGCCGTCGTACAATGAAATATGTTTTAAGCCCATTACATCAGCATAGAAAAGCACTTCTGCCGCTCTCCATCCGGTACCGCAATAAAAAGCAAGCTTTTTGTCAGGATCAATGCCACTTTTTTTCCACATTGCTAAAATTTCCGAACCATTCCGCATTGTATTATCGATGTTTCTAAAATCCTCAAGATGGCTGGAATCTGAACCGGAATGTCCCCAAATGGATCCGGCAGGCCGCCCTTTTGGTTTAATATAATCGTAGCCCGATGTTTTGCCGATAAACTCATTCCAGCTTCGAATATCAACAAGATAGCTGTTGTTCTTATTGTCAGCAAGAATTTTTTTTGCTTCCGGCATATCAATAATATAATTTGAATTTGACGGAACTGTCGTACCAAATGAAGCAATTGACTGCTTGGAATTTACTTTTGTCTCGACCTGATAACCTGCATTTTTCCAAGAAGCAAATCCTCCGTTTAACACTCTAATATCATTCACGCCCATATATTTCAAGATCACTGCTACTCGAAATGCCGGCATTGAATCACTTCCATATAATACAACCGTTGTATCCTTTGTGATTCCGTTCTTTAATGCGAATTTCTCAAGTTCACTATCCTTAAGACGATTCCAGACAGGCCCTTCCTCTACTTCATCCGTATTAATATGCACTGCACCTGGAATA
>JAUZPL010000176.1 GCA_030705955.1 Bacillota bacterium
ATTGGAGGAGCTGTTACGGACAATAATGCCCATTTATTTAAAAAGGGTGTATTTAATGTACTTCAGCCATTGATAGATAAGGGTGACATTAAGGTCGTGTATGATCAATGGACAAAGGACTGGACGCCTGCAAATGCACTAGTGAACATGGAAGCCGCTCTTAAAGCCAATAATAATCAGATCGACGCTGTTATCGCAGCGAATGACGCAACGGCTGGGGGCGTGATCCAAGCACTTAAAGAGCAGGGACTTGCAGGTAAAATCCCAGTTGCTGGTCAAGACGCGGAGCTTGCAGCAGCACAGCGGATAGTCGAAGGGACTCAGACCATGACGGTATATAAGCCAATCAAAACGCTAACCAAGGAAGCTGCTAATCTTGCCGTTAAGCTGGCAAAAGGAGAAAACTTAAGAACTGCCAGGAGAGTGAACAATGGGAAAATTGAAGTGCCATCTGTTTTACTCTCTCCTATCGCGGTTAATAAGTTCAATATTAATAGTACGATCATTGCGGACGGCTACCATTCTAGGCAAGATGTTTATAAGACCGCAAAAAAATAGATGGACTGCTTAATTAGGTATACATGTTAGTTGATTCTCAATTTACGGGTGCCTAGTACGCAGTCTTTTTACGTTAGGAGTTCAAGTGTGAGTTCAACACTTTCATCCATGTACTACTCTTTGTTAGAAACTATTTTTCTGGTAAACACCACATCTGATGAAATATCTTCCATCACCCTTAAGCCATGTTGAGTGTTTAGTAAATAAAGAAATTTCAGCCCTCAAAAACATTTTCAAACAATGTCTTTATAAATAGTTTTGGTAAGAGAATATGATTTAAATTCAGGCGGTCTCATTTCTTGATAAAAGGGATCGTCCTTTTTTATAAATAATGTTTCAAAAAGATACCAACAAATGATTATTCTCACTACATTAAAATGAGAAAAAGATATTATAAAGTTAGAATATCCTATTTTTTTCTGAAAGAAAATTGATTTTAAGATGATAGATTTTTACAATGGAAATCCAGAATGGAGGAAAAAACTGGACTTCTCCATTGGCAAAAACATTTATTTTGAGGAGGATACATATGAGGCCAAAACCAGATATGGAAGAAATAAGAGTAAAGGCAGAGGAGCTTTGCCAATTAATTATAGATCAACCTGCATTTCCGGAATTAAGAGCAATGATCAATGATTTCTTTGTTAATGAAGAAGCAAAGTTTTTGTACAATGATGTCATGGAAAAGCAGCGTGCACTTCAACAAAAGCAACAGCAAGGGTTCGAACTTACTAGAGAAGAAATTAATGTATTTGATGAGGCCCGGGAAAAAATTTACTTGCATCCAGTTTCGCGAGATTTCTTATATGCATCACAAGAATTGGATAAAGTTCAAGATTTAGTGATCAAATATGTGCTTAAAACAATTGAACTTGAAAGAATTCCAACAGAAGAAGACTTATTTGAAGAAGGATGCGGTTGTGGTGGTTCCTGTGGCTGCGGGGGCCATTAGGATTTAGAAGAGGTGTCCCTGTAATTGATTTTTTGAATAAAAATCCTGCTTTTATAGACAAATTGGGGAACGTTAAATAATACAAGTTAGAGTAACCGTTCATACTATTGAAAGCTTAAAACTAGCACAAAAAGAGTAGACTAAAACCTAGCCTAACAATAAATAGTCAATGCAAAAAAATTGTTGAAATCCCACTGAAAAAGTTAAAATTACTTAAACAATAGCAGATGGTAGCGAGAATCTATAAAAGATCCTCAGTACCGTTTGTTTTTTTTTAATCGGTCTAAAACATAATGTAATCTTTCCTTGTTAATGTTTCAAATCTCTCTATACTGTGCAAATTATTTAATGATTTCTTTGATAATAATGAGGCAAAGTTTTTATACAATGAAATCATTTTTAATTTGAAGATTTCTGATCATGGTTATATTAAAATATGGATTAAAGGAATGGAATTTAAATGTTGAAAGTAAAAAATTTATCCATGTGTTGTACTATTTAAAGTGAGGGGAAGAAATGGACTTTAAAAGAATTTCACATTACTGTTTATCAAAAAAAGGGGCATATGAAGATTACCCGTTTGGAAGGGAAGTTTTAGTGGCAAAAATGGCTTCAAAAATGTTTGCTCTTATTTCCGAACGGAACAATCTGTTAAATATTAGCCTAAAGTGTAATCCTATTCTGGCTGATAATCTCAGGCAGCAATATCCTTGCATAACGCCCGGATATCATTTAAATAAAACTCACTGGAATACGATTTTAATAGATGGCTCTCTCACTGAAACAGAATTGTTCAAAATGGTTGATCATTCCTATGAATTAATTTTTAAAGGTCTTAAGAAAATAGAAAAGGAAACCATTCAAAATGAATATTAGGGGCTGCATAACAATTTACTGAATGGTTAAGAGAACGAAAGAAATTTTCAACATTTTGAAGATTAAGGTTGCGAACAAATGTTCTTTTGCTGTATTATGCAATTAGGGGAGAATTCTAGGTTTTACTTCATGTAATCATATTTTTTGGTAGCCTTTAAAAGGACATAATAAGATATTCCTACTGAAAGAATGCATTAGCTGCCATATGGTAATAACTATTAAGATTAATAAATAGGAGGTTATTATGGGAAGATTAGTTCATTTCGAAATTCATGTGGATGATATGGAACGAGCAAAGAAGTTTTATGGAGAGGTATTCGGATGGTCATTTCAAGATTGGAGTGAGTATGCAGGAATGCCTTACTTTGGAGCAGTAACTGGTGATGAAAATGAACCAGGAATTAATGGTGCTTTGATGCAGCGCCAAAGTGCCCCACCACAAGCAAATCAGGCGTTAAATGCATATGCTTGTACAATGGGAGTGGAGAATTATGATTCAACTGAAACGAAAATACTAAACAATGGGGGGAAGGTAGCAATGCCTAAGTATGCCCTACCTGGTATGGCGTGGCAGGGATACTATATAGATACAGAAGGAAATATTTTTGGAATTCATCAACCAGATGTAAACGCGAAATAGAATTTTCATTACATATTAAATCTTTTAAAAGAAGGTAACGGGCCCGTATATATTGGGTGTTGCCTTTTTTTCTTAAGTTTTCATCATAAAATGCCGAGAGGAGATCTTGGCCTTTAACATGAAATTTTACCTCCGTTTCCATTGTAACTATAAAAGATCATGTATTACTATTTTATCGCCTGAACAGTTATAATCAGGAATGGGAGTTGAGACAAATGAATAAAAAAGACATCGCAAATATCCGCAAGCAATTTAAATTGGACAATCATCTTATGAAAATTCGAGAAATCTTTAATGTTTATGTTAAGAAAGAATCAGGTGAGTTATATCATCAAGTCAGTCAGCCGTTTCTAATGTTAGAACAGGAAGCACAAGAATTATTTTTAACAAACTTTAAAAAAGTTCTAACAGGACAACTCGATACGAAACTTTTTGAGCTGAAATTCAGGAGGGATGTGGATGAAAGTACGCAAACCTTGCTGTTCGAAGGATTACGATCAGATACAACAGAAGATTGGAAAGAATACATGCTGGAAATCGTCGGGAAAATGTTTGCTCAAACTGTTTATGAATTTGATTCAATGGTGACGTTTATCCGCGGAGAATATCGAATACCGACACGGAAACGGGATCAGGAATCAGAAGAAGGTGGGGATGACGAAGTTTATTCCAACGAGTTTATCCTCTGCAGTCTCAATAAAACGGATCAGCCGAAAAAAGCCTTGATGTTTGATTATATTGAGAAAGAATTTAAATCGTATAATATTTTTGATCCAATCATTAATTTAGATTCTCCGTTGTCGGGATTTATGTTCCCAGCTTTTAATGATAATGCAGCAGATGTGAATCACATTCTCTACTATACTGGGAAAACAAATCAACCAGATGGAAGATTTATTGAAGAGATTCTCAATTGTGAAGAGATCATTACAGCTCAGGAAAATAAGGACAGCTTTGATCTAATTTTAAAAGAAGTGATGGGAGACAAAGTGGATTCTCGGGTTATTTCAAATGTTTACGAGGAAATCGATAAACTAGTGCAGGAGAATCTAGAAAATGAAGAAAGTGAAATACCTACGTTGGATTCCCGGGATATTGAACGGATCTTAACGGTTAGCGGGGTTGAAAATGTAGAGACGGCTAAAGTGGAACATGCTTTCAAGACCATCGTTGATGATGAGAAACATGAAATCAAAGCAAGCAGTTTAGTTCCTAAAACGATCAAAATCAATACGAAGGTAGCTGACGTTTCCATTAACCCGAAAGACCTGAAATATGTAAAATATATTACGTACGATGGAAAACGGTGCCTATTGCTGGAGGTTGATGAAGAGGTGGTCGTCGAAGGATTTCGACTGGAAACGAAGACACTCTAAAAGTTTAAATAACTTTAAGCTATGTATACATTGTTCTAAAAATCAACCTAGTATTCCCTCAAGTATTAAAAGAAGGCAATAAACCCAAATGAAAATTTTGGGAGTTGCCTTTTTTAATGCTTGACTTGGACAAAAAAATTTTACGTTATATCAATCTATTAACCAGGCTGCTCTCCATACATTCTAAATAATAGAATATACAAGCCAATACTAATTAAGGCTAACAGCAAAATAATACTGA
>JAUZPL010000177.1 GCA_030705955.1 Bacillota bacterium
AGTTTTCTAGGATCGTCTATTAGTTCAACTAATTTTCCGATGCGATTTTTTAAGGTTTCAAAATCTTCAGTCACAATGGCTGCAAGTAAATCTTCTTTATTTTTAAAATATACGTAAACTGCACTTCTAGATAAGTTCATTTCTTTTCCAAGGTCACGCATACTAACAGAATCAACACCATTGGTATCAATCATTTGCCTTGTAACATCAATTAACTTTTGTTTTGTATCATTACTGTTTTTCATAGTACCCTCTTCTATAAATATAGTTTAAATTAATTTTACAACATCATGTTGACACCGTCAATGTATGAGATTATAATAAATTCAAGTTGACAGTGTCAATAAAAATACAAGGCTTTCTCTTAAAAAAGGAGTGTAATTATGTTAAATGAAAATAATTCAAATAAAAAAACGATTATTATAACTGGTGGAAACTCAGGGCTCGGTTATGCATGTGCAAAAAACATTGCTAAAGAGGATAAAAACAATCATGTTATACTAGCTTGCCGTAATGCAGCTAAAGCAAGTGAAGCAGTAAATTCACTAATTAAAGAAACAAACAATAATAATATAACTACTTTGGAGCTTGACCTTGCGTCCTTAGAATCTGTAAGAGATTTTGTAAGCAATTTTTCAAATTTAGATTATCCACCACTATATGCTCTTGTTTGTAACGCAGGACTAATTATGGTTGATAAGACTTACTACACTAAAGATGGTTTTGAAAGTACCTTTGGCACAAATCATCTTGGACATTTTCTACTGGCTAATATGCTTCTTGGAAAAATGTCCGATTCAGGTAGAATCGTATTTGTTAGCAGTGGAACTCATGACCCTGCAAAAAAGACTATCGTTGCAAGTCCAGTATATGAGAATGCTAGATTGTTAGCTTTTCCTAAGGAAATAAATCAAGATGAAAGCATGCTTACCGTTGGCCAACGCAGATATTCTACTTCAAAGTTATGTAATATTTACTGTGCTTACGAGCTAGCGGAAAGGATAAAAAAGCAAACAAATAAAAATATTACAGTAAATGCTTTTAATCCTGGACAGATGCCAGGCACAGGATTCTCACGAACCTTTCCTCCATTTATGAGATTTATTACGAAACACATTAACTATATAGCTACTTTATTCTTACCTAATGTTAATACTGTCAATCAATCAGGAAAAGCATTAGCGGCATTAGTTATTAATCCTGAGTTTAATGGAATTACAGGTAAGTATTTTGATGGGACAAGGGAAATAAAATCTTCAGAGCTTTCATATAAAATAGAAAATAGAAAAGATTTATGGAAGACAAGTGTTGAGTTATCAAAACTAAACAAATCAGAAACAATCTTAAACTTAGATTAGGAATAATTCATAAATTTCAGAATTGAATGTGAAAATGTATCATTTAAGTGATAAAATGAATATCTATAAGGTATTCATTTTTATTTTTGTTAAAACCTTTATTTTTAGTGGTGGAATAGCTACTTTTAGTTGCAACCATTGCTATATTCAGTTGGTAGAAATGTACCAATGTTACTTTTATAATAATTTTAGAGGTGAAAAAATGAGCTTTCAAGAACAATTGCAAACATTGAGAAAATCAAGAGGATTATCTCAAGAAAAATTAGCTGAAATTATGGGCATCTCAAGGCAAGCAGTTGCAAAATGGGAAGTGGGTCAATCATATCCGGATATTGCTAAACTAATTGCACTCAGTGAAATCTTTAATGTAAGTATTGATAAACTAGTAAATGATTATGAGGAAAATTGTCATCTATCCATAGAACATAGTAAGAGCAATTATATAAATGATAAAGCGGTGGATTTTTTATTGAAGGCTAAAAAAGCTGTATATGGAGGAAATGTTTCAAAGGTTAAGGCATTAAAACCTGGTTCTTATGATTTTGAATATGTAGAAGCTAATTTTAAATACATCAATACATTTCTAGGAGAGGAACAATTTTCAGGAGAAGAGGCTTTATGGAATAATGATATTCCACTTTGGTCAATGAATTATACGGGAAGGGTTTTGGCTCAGACTTTTTCATGGCAATTTTTAAGGGATGTATTGAGTTTAGTATCGAAAGAAAATCCTTTTCGTGGACCCGTTATATATGAAAAAGGGCAATATCAATACCATTGTGTTATTAATGGAGAGCTTGAATGGTTTCAGGGCTATGAAGAAATATATTTTAATTACAATAAAGTTTATGAATGCTTTTTTCATGGTGGAAAAATTAAATAATAGATAAATGGAGATGAAATTATGAGTATAAATAGAAATGAGCCTTGTTGGTGTGGCAGTGGATTAAAATATAAAAAATGTCACTTGGGCTTTGATGAAAGATTAAGTGCTTTAAAAAACAAAGGATATATTGTACCAACAAGAGACCTTATAAAGACAAAAGAACAAATTGAAGGAATAAGGGAAAGTGCTAAGATTAATAATGGGCTTTTAGACTTAGTAAGTGCCAATATTAAAGAGGGAATGACAACTCAGGAAATAGATGATATGGCACATAATTACACTGTGTCTCATGGAGGAATTCCAGCAACTCTTAATTATGATGGATTTCCTAAAAGTATCTGTACCTCAATAAATAGTGTGGTATGTCATGGAATACCTAGTAAAGACGTAATACTTAAAAATGGAGATATTATAAATGTAGATGCAACAACTATACTTAATGGGTATTATTCAGATGCATCAAGAATGTTCATGATTGGAGAGGTAACAGAAGAGGCTAAAAGATTAGTTGAAGTTACTAAGGAATGTTTAGAAAAAGGATTGCAAACTGTCAAGCCATGGGGATTTTTAGGGGATGTAGGAGCTGCAATTCAAGAATATGCAGAAGGAAATGGATACTCTGTAGTTAGGGATTTTGGAGGTCATGGGGTAGGATTAGATATTCATGAAGAACCTTTTATTTTTCACTTTGGAAAAAGAGGAACAGGAATGATTTTAGTTCCAGGAATGGTATTCACAATTGAGCCTATGATAAACGCAGGAAGCCATGAACTATTTATAGATCCAAGCGATGGATGGACTGCTATTACTAAGGATGGAAGTCTTTCAGCTCAATGGGAACATACAATTCTTGTAACAGAAGATGGTATTGAAATCATTGCAAGATAAAGCTTTTGATGATATAGATAAGTTTAGTGTTAAATTTATCACTGTGGTGAAAAAGATATATGTTGAAAACACACGTGGGTTTTAACAAACAACAAAAGGCAACTCCAGTTGAGAGTTGCCTTTTGCTATTTAATTATCTTATAAGTATTTTCCGATTCTAAAAAAGTAAATTGCTAGCAAAGCAATAATATAAACTATGTACACTCTGCCAGGAATTATACTACCTGCAATTGCTAGTAACAGTGTTCCAGTTGCCACAAGTGCTGTTATTATTCCAGCGAACTTTGCTAAGCCATGTACATCTTTTACCTTTGATTTTTCTACACCGGCCAATAATCCAATCATTTCATACTTATAAATAATATATGACATAGATGTACCACTTCGTAAAAAATTTATATTTTTAAATTCTCTCACCAAAACCCGTGAGAGTTTTAAAAATGGTTTAAGGATCGAAGTGGAACATCTTTTCAGCTGAACAGATAAACTACTTCAATCCTTAAACTCAAAATAATGCTTTCGATGAATCTACGAAGCTTTATTTTGATTAATTCTACTATGAAGTAGTTTATCTATAATATAAACATTAAAATCGCCATTATTGCAATTATTATAGAACCTTTCACTTTATCTCTCCTAAATTATAGAATCAGCAATATAAATGTGTGAGTACACAAACATATCTGTTAAGGATAACTATCAAAAATAACATTATATACTTATTTTACATAAAGTTCCATAAAACATCAACAAAATTCTGGCGCTATGTTCTACTCTATTCTACAAAGTAAGCTTTGTTATTAGGTGCTAATCTGTCTTAAACGCAAGGAGGACAATCTATTTCTTTAGGAAGTCCACTCTAAGAGACTCTTCTATTTATTTCAGCAATTTAGGAACAGCCCAATACTATTTCCAATGATATACTATAATTACCACGTGGGGAAAGGGTAGGTGAGAATGTGAATTATAATGATGCAATAGCACTATGTATTGATTTTATTGAGAAGAATATTAAAAATGAATTGTCACCAGAAATTATATCTAGGGCTTGTGGATATTCGACATTTCACTTTTCAAGAGTGTTTAATATTTACCAAGGAATGACCTTAATGGAGTATGTCAAAAAAAGAAGACTTACTTTGGCTGCAAAAGACTTATTTAATGGTGAGAAAATAATAGATATAGCCTTAGAGTATGGATTTGAAACTCATAATGGTTTTTCAAAAGCTTTTAAAAAAGAATTTGGATTTAGTCCTACGCAGTATTTAAAGCGTATGGACATGTATTGGGAAAAGAAATCAAAATTAGAATTTGGAGGGGTTTTTATGAATCCAGTTTTTATAAAAAAATCGGCATTTAAGGTTGCTGGGTATGGAATAAAAACAAATATAACCAATGGAAACTACACAAAAGATGTAGCATCCTTTTGGATTAATTATGATGGAGAAAATTTAGAAAGCAAAATGTATAAAATATTAAATCCACC
>JAUZPL010000178.1 GCA_030705955.1 Bacillota bacterium
CGCATAAGGGCAACTAGGCAATCGCCGGCGCTTAGGCTTGGCGCTAGCCAAGTTTTCTTTATGAGAAAGGACGATAGGGATGGAAGAATTAAAGACGATCACACCAAAGGAATTACAAGAGAAGATTGAAGCTGGGGAAAAGCTAGAGCTAATTGATGTGAGGGAGGATTATGAAGTTGCACAGGGTTTGATCACAGGTGCAAAACATATTCCGATGGGGGAAATCCCAGCAAATCTAGAGTATTTTGATAAAAATATAGAATATATTTTTATCTGCCGCTCAAGTCGCCGAAGTGAAAGTGTCTGCCGCTACATGCAGGAACACGGCTATAAGGTCCGAAATATGGTTGGTGGCATGCTTGAATGGAAAGGGAAAACGGTATAATTGGTGAAAGGGCCGATATATTCAAAAAAAGGGTCGATAAAAAAATGAAAGGGCCGATATAATCAAAAAAAGGGCAGATAAAATGGTGAAAGGCTGATATATTCAAAAAATAGGCCGATAAAAAAGAAAAACTCGTCTGTATTTTTTTACGACGAGTTATTTGTTTATAACCATTAATGTGCTCCTCTAATTTTGTTCTGATCCTTAAGAAGTAATCCTCCCATAACTGCTAAAGGCAGGATATTAACAATAGCAAGAACAATCCCTTGAAAATCAGTTCCGATTAATAAGCCATGTAATGTGACAAATATATATAAAATCGGATTTAAAGCATGCAGTTTTCGCCATCTTTGATAACCCATTTTTTTACGTGCCTTGGATGTTGCCATTGTTAATAGGAAAAAATACAATCCAAAGATTCCAAGTGTCATTGGAACCGGTTTATAATCTGTTTTAAACGGGATCAATAATTCCACCCAATTAAATGATGCATACGAATCAATAAGTAAAAACCCTAAATGCCCACATACAAGAATGAAGGCCCAGTTTGATAGGGCTTCATGTAAATAAAGCGGTATTGCGATATTTTGTTTGCGCATTTTTTGAACTTGAGAATAAAGCCCGATGATGACTGACAAATATAATAATAAATAGGCAACGGTACCTGTTGCCCGAATCATATACCATTCAAACATCTCCATGCTAAAAACCTCCTCTCCAGATATTTGCTGATTTATTTATTAAGACAGCTTTAACCTGCCTGTTTTTAATCCACTCTTTCCCATTCTCTTCTCCGAGCAAAAGAACAACCTTTGCCCAAACGTCTGCCTCCGTTGCGGTTGGGGCTGTGATTGTTGCAGAAGCTATACTACTTGTTGAGGGTTCTCCTGTTTTTGGGTCAATTAAATGATGCATATTGATCCCATTAACAAACCATCTTCTTTTCATGGAAGTAGAGGTGGCAATCGCACCATCTAATACTTGAATAGATGAAATGATTTTCAACGAATCAAACGGATTTTCAATTCCAATATTCAATGGTCGTGGTAATACTCCGAAAATACGAATATCTCCACCTACATTTATAAACCCATAGCCAAGTGGCTCTAACAGATCTACCGCTTGGTCAATTACCCAGCCCTTTGCAATTCCACCTAGGTCAATTTTTGTATGAAGAATGACTGTCTGATTATCTGGATTTAATTGAAAGGGCGTTGTTTGTTTGGAAAATGGGGCTGAAGATGCTGTTGCAATCAATTCCCTTCCCTTTATCATTTCAATGGATTGGGAATATCCGCTGTTTTCAATCGCTGAAAGAATACCTGGATTAAAAATTCCATCTGTTTCTGTGTAATAGCGAAGTGCTTCTTTTAGGATAGAAAATAGCACATCGGAGACTTCCACTTCCCCTTCTGTTTGCTGATTTAATAGGGATAATTCACTATCTTCCCGAAATCGGCTGCACGTTTCCTCTACTAATTGAAATAATTTATAGACTGGCATCAAATCATTTGCAAACAATTCTCTTTGACTGGAAATTTTAACAGTTGAACTCATTGCCATGAAGTTATAGTTGAACATCAGGTACCACCAGTTGTTGTATCGAATCCACCTTGATGGCCAAAAGAACTATCGTTATTATTAAATGATTGTCCATTATCATTATACGAAGGATCGTTGTTCCCAGAATTATCGGAAGAGCCATTATCATAAAATGAGTTGTCATTGCTCCCAAAATCAGCTGAAGAACCATTATTGTAAAATGTATTATCATGATTGCCGAAGGCTGAGGAAGAGCTATTTCCAAAATCCTGCTGATATCTTCGTTGTGAATTAAGATTATTTTGCGAAGATAATTGATTATTCTGGTTTGAAGTTCCAGATGAAAGTCCTAAAAAGGAAACCATACCTGCAACAAGGGCTAAACTGCCAAAGCTTACTCCCCAAGAGATCGTTCGTTTTTTGTCCACTTTTATCTCGCTCCTTTCTTTTGCTAATCAGAATTTATATCCATAAATTCTGAACGCATAAGAAAAACTAAGACGTTCGCCCAAGGGCTTGGCAAACGCCAAGGTTTTCTAATATTTACAGTTTATAAACCTTACCTTAAAATTCTCTTAATTTTTCCTTCAGCAATAGTATTAATGTGAAAAAATCCGGCTGAGTATTTATAAAATTCAGAAAAGGTGTCAATAATAAATGAAAAAGTAAAAGGGAGAGGCCGATGATACAAGTTAAATTATTTGATCGGGAGCATGAGAAAGATCTGGAATGGGAAATGAATCGATTTTTAAAAGGTCTTGATGAGCAGAAATTACTTGATATTAAATATAATGTGGCGGCAATGCCAGAGGATGATGAGGAAGAGCAAATCTACTGTTTTTCGTCGATGATCATTTATAGAGCCTGACAAATGTCAGGCTCTATTTCTAGCATATTGTGCTGCATTCGTTCCAGCTAACCTGCCGGTTACAAGTGCGGAAGTGATGTTATACCCACCCGTATATCCATGGATATCGAGAATTTCCCCACAAAAATAAAGTCCATCTGCAAGTTTTGATGCCATTGTTTGCGGTTCTATTTCTTTTACAGATACACCACCGCCAGTAACGAAGGCCTTTTCCAATGGAAGTGTCCCGTTGACTGTGAAGGTAAATTCTTTGCAATTTTTAGAAAATGTTCGGATTTTTTCATTTGCAATGGTGCCGCCTTGGGCATTAGGGTCAATGTCACTTTGCTCAAGGAGGAAGAGAAGATATCGTTCTGGAAGCAAGCCTTTTAAAGTATTCTTGATGTTTTTCTTTGGCTCACTCTTAACTAATTTAACGATTTCCTGAAAAAGACCTTCCTCTGTTTGGTCAGGTAGAGCATCTAGTGTCATCTTTACTTCTTTTAGATTCCACTTTTTCATGGCTTTGATGACAAATTGACTACAGCGTAACACCGCAGGGCCGCTAACCCCAATATGGGTGAAAAGCATATCCATCTGATGAGAAATAATTGGCTTTCCTTTTGGATTTAAGACGCTTAAGTTAATATCTCGTAATGAGAGACCTTGAAGGATTTTACTTTTAATAAAGGGTTCATTTGATGTAAGCGGAACCTCGGTTGGAAATAGTTCTGTAATGGTGTGCCCAGCTTTTTCAGCCCATGCATAGCCATCCCCGGTTGATCCGGTTTGAGGAACTGATTTACCGCCAACAGCAATTACAATAGATTTTGCTGAAATTTGTTGTCCATCTTTTAGAAGAACGGCTGCCGCTTTGTTATCATCATATAGTACATCTTGAACGGATGTGTTTTTGAAAATTTTCACATTTAATTTTTCCATTTTTGTTAATAGAGCGTCAACAACGGATTCAGCTTTATTTGAAACAGGGAACATTCTTCCATGATCTTCTTCCTTCAAAGCAATACCTAGTTTTTCAAAAAATGTTATGATATCCTCGTTGCTAAAGATCGAAAATGCACTATATAAAAACTTACCGTTTCCCGGAATGTGTTTAATGATTTCTTCAATGGGGCGACGATTAGTGACGTTACAGCGGCCTCCGCCAGATATGGCTAATTTCCTGCCAAGCTTATCCTTCTTATCAATTAACAGGACTTTTGCCCCTTTTTCCCCAGCCGCGATAGCTGCCATTAATCCGGAAGGGCCACCCCCAATGACGATTACTTCATATTCCATCATTTCACCAACTTAATCTAAATTTACTAAATACGGGTAAACTATATTTTAATAGTATCATTCAGTATAAACAAGGTAGGGACTATTCACCTAACGTAATTTAATTAATAATTCCTTTGATTGTTAGTAGCGCCATAGAGAAAGAAGTTGTACACTACTATTAGTGTGCAAAAAAAGTACGATGAACTATGTGTGCACTATTTTTTCTTTATTAGGAGAAGGATTCTATGTCATCTAAGCTTTTAAGAGGAACGTTTATATTAACGATTGGAACGATACTTTCTAAGATTCTTGGCTTATTTTATGTTATTCCATTCTATCAGATCGTTGGTAACAAAGGGACACTACTTTATAATTACTCTTATACACCCTACACCATCTTTATTAGTATAGCCACAGCGGGTGTACCGTTAGCTGTTTCCAAATTTATATCAAAATATAATTCACTTGAAGAATATGCAGTTGGTCGAAAATTATTTAAATC
>JAUZPL010000179.1 GCA_030705955.1 Bacillota bacterium
ACTCATAGGAACCACATTAAATTTCAATTAGAGGAGTGTTAAAAAATGATAAAGATTGATTTAATCAAACAATTCGCGGATCTCAAAAAGGATTTAGTTAAAAATGGTGTCTATGGCTTTTATCAAGACTCCGTCCAAGTATCTGCAAGTGAATTAATGGATATTCCAGGCGTTCAAATTGAAAGCAGGGAAAACGAAAACTATCCTTTTCAAGCTTATGTCGTTGTAAATGGTCTGAAATTGTTCGGGTTACTTACAACTGAGGAAATGATGAAATATCCGAAGCCAGGCGGTTACATGGAGGAAGATGTTGACCTTTACGGAGGTGAAGAGAGTGCCTAAAATCCTTCAAAAATGGCATTGTGTATCAACAGTCAAGTTTGAGGATGAATGCGACACTGTATTCTATGTTGAAGGTGAATATAACCTAAATCCTAATTGCCCAGAGTGGGGAAATGATACAGCGGTTGAATGCTTGGGAGTTATGGAATTTATTGAAGCTAAAAACGTTAAGGAGGAAATAGCGTGAAACTTTATGAAATTAGTCAAAATTATCTTCAATTATTGGATATGGCGGATCAGATGGACCAAGAGGTATTTCTTGATACATTGGCATCTATTGAGGAAGCAATAGACGATAAAATCGAGCATACAGCAAAGTTTATTCGCAGCTTAGAAGCTGATGTAGAAATTTTAAAAGCTGAGGAAAAACGTTTAGCTGATAAACGCAAAGTATTAGAGAACAAAATATCAGGAGTTAAAGAGTACCTACAACATGAAATGGAGTTTGCCGGAATAGATAAAGTGAAGCGACCAACTTTAACCGTATCTATCCAGCTTAATCCACCATCAGTATGTGTAATGGATGAATCTTTAATACCTTCTGATTACATGATACCTGTTGCTCCTAAGATTGACAAGAAGGCCATATTAAAAGCCTTAAAAGAAGGCGAAGAAATATTCGGCTGTGAGATCCAACAAACAAGGAGCGTGAGGATTAAATGATTAAAACGAAACTATTTGAAGGTTTTATCGAAGATACAGGAAAAACTCAAATCAAATACGGTAATGAAGTACAAATAAAGCGTTTTGTATCCGTTGACGAAGAAATTAACAGATTTTTGCAAGAAAATTCCCACATTGAAGTGATTGACATTAAGTTTTCTGTTGGCGGTAGTCATGAAGATATTCTTCCGATGGCTCTAATGATTTATAAGGAGTTGGTTAAATGACAATCGTTATTCAGAATGGACGTTATTATTTACCCTTCTTGGATGGCTTAAAAGAAATCAGCCCATTACAGGCTAATCAATTATATGAAGAAGATTTAATTACTCAAGTGGAGGAGATTGAACATGACTGAATTAAATATTTATCAAAAATTAGTTGAGGTTAGAAAGTCGGTCCCGTACCTGCAGAAAGAGTCAGAAGGATATGAATATAAGTATGTTGGCAGTTCTCAGGTGTTAGGTGCGGTAAGAGCTAAAATGGATGAATTGGGGCTTATGTTGCTTGTGGAAGTAGTCGGCCATAACTTGATTCAAGGGCAAAGTGATAAGGGTAAAAAACAATTTATGACGGAATTAGATTTAGTCTTTACCTGGGTGAATACAGAAAAGCCGGAAGAAACAATTAAAACTACATGGTATGGCCAGGGTGTAGACAATTCGGAAAAAGGTGTAGGAAAGGCTTTAACATATGCGGAAAAATACTTTCTTCTAAAGACCTTTAACATCGCTACAGATAAAGATGATCCCGATTCCTTCCAAGAAAAAGCGGAGAATTATCGCCAACCTGGACCAATCACAGCTAAAGAAGTAGGAGAGTTAAAAACAAAGGTCCTGGAATTTGCCCAATTACGCGGTAAAACAGATCAAGACGTTTATACTGCTTTAAACATATCAGATATTACCACTCTAACGTCTAAAGAAGCGCGAGAGATCATTACAAAAGTGTGTGGATGGATTACATCAGCTAAAAAGGAACTAGCTAAAAAAGGCGCTTAATATTTGGGGAGCAATCCCCTTTTTCTAAGGAGGATATTATGACAAGTATTGACAAACTTTCAGAAGAATATCGCCAACAAGAAGCAGATGCAGCTTTTATTCGATTCAGAAACATGTTTTGGGCCGTTTTATTCTTTGCTATTTTTACGCTTTCTATACTGCTTCCGGCGGTGATCGGGGAATGAGAGATACCATTATCAGGCGCCAACGTAAATCGGAAGCAGAAATGGCCATTGCAGACCTTTTAGAACGTGGATTCATCATCATTAAACCATTGCAAGAAATTACACGGGATGGAAAGACCTTTAGTAGAGATTCATACGGAAGAAGGAACTTTCAGCAAAACAATTTCACAAGCTGCTGGATGGCTGTACTCAGGAAGGTGATTTAAATGGAACGACCAACAGAAGAAGAATACAAAATAGCTGAAAGTAATGGTATCTCTCGCCAAACTGTATATCAACGTATCAAATATGGATGGTCTAAGAAAAAAGCCATTACAAAGCCAGTAACCAACTATAGAAAACTGTGCAAAGAAATAGGGATAAACTACGACACATTTAACCAACGTTTAGAAAGAGGTTGGAAGGTTGAGAAGGCTTTAAATCATCCTGTAAATGTAAAGAATAGGCCAAAAAATAAAGTTGTTTAAGAAGCATTAGAACCATATTGCGAATTAGGAGGAATTGAAAATGGAAGAATTATTACTCAATACTTGGCATTGTGAAAATGATGATTGTGAAGCTGTTTTTTACACAAATTTAGAGGATGAACCTTCTCAATGTCCGTTTTGTAATGGTATGGAATTAGCTGATTCAAAGGTGTTAACTGCTGAACCGATAAATATCAAATCAGTTATTAAGTAGTGTCGCACTTCGACCAAATAACGTCATAAAAAATAAAGGATGCTCCGGCATCTACCAGGCATCCTCTAAAAATGCTTATCATCTTTAATAAATGTAATCATATCACTTTAGCAGCTTTCTTTTTCTCAACAATCGCTTCGTATTTCAAGCCTTTAGCAATCAATACAGCAATAGCTTGAGATCGACTGTCAAAACGTTTTTTAAATCTAAAATTGTCAATTTGCTCAAATAAAGTTTCGTCCAGGGATATTGAGGTAGTTGGTTTGTAACCTTCTTTCTTATAATGTCCAGCCATTTGTCATGCACTCCTTTTTTAATGGTTTTGTCTATTAGACTAATAATGTAATACAAAGAAACAAAAATTATTCCTTTACCAATGTAAAGAGATCGCCAATTCCACAATCTAACACCACGCAAATAGCAGCAATCGTATCATAGTGGATTTGGTTGTTCTCATTTTTGTAAAAACGATCAAGAGTTTTACGGGCAATAGGGAATCCTTTATCTTCAAGTTTCCTTTGTAGCTCAGAAATGGAACGGATCTCTTTCTGAGCCATGATGACAGCTAGTTGATTTTTGACAAGCATTTATATCACGCTCCTAAAATTTAGTCATTTGTTATATATTATTCGTATTCATGATACAAAATTTTATTCCTTTATGTCAACACTGCATTTTTCTGAAAATTGAAATTAGTACAATCATACTAGTAAATTTTAGTAAGAAGTTAGTAGATAATGCTTGCCAAAATTGGTAAGATGTTATAAAATTATTATATGAAGTTAGTAAAACTTCATAGCCTTCTAGGAGGTGATTGAATGAAGGTTAGGAACAAACTTAAAATCCTTATGGCGAAAAACGACATAAGATCAGTGACAGAACTTAGCAAACGTACAGGCATTTATTACAACACGTTGTTAAGCTTCTATCATGAGCGCTATGAGGTTTTTAATTCATCATTAGTCGCAACATTATGTGAGTTTTTTAGCTGCAACATTGAGGATCTACTTACATTAGAGGAACAAAAGGAAGGTGCGTGATAATGGCAAGACCAACAAAACAGGGTGTGGATTATTTTCCATTAGATGTTTATTTAGATGACAAGTTTAAGTTTATTGAAATCAAATATAAACTTGAAGGTTTCGCAATTGTAGTTAAGTTACTTCAAAGAATCTACGCAAATGGTTATTGGTATAAATGGACAGAAGATGAAACACTTTTGTTTTCTGATGAACTAAAAGTGGAATATAACTTATTGGAAAATGTCGTCAATGAGTGTTTAAAAAGAGGTATTTTTGACAGCACTATGTATGAAAAAAACAGCGTTCTAACGTCAAAAGGTATACAAAAACGATACAAAGAGATTGTTAGACGGAGAAAAGATGTCGAGTGGATAACAGATTACCTACTTATTGACGACATTTCAAGAGTTATTGACGACATTAACCCGGAATTAAGTAGTCACAATGACGGTAAAAGTACACAAAGTAAAGTAAAGGAAACTAAAGTAAAGGAAACTAAAGTAAAGGAAACTAAAATACCTAAAAATAAATATGGTGATTTTGTTTCGATGACTTCTGAAGAGTATGAAAAATTAATTGGTCAGTTTGGGGAACAGGGTACAAAGGACAGAATTGAAAACCTTAATCTTTATAAAGGATC
>JAUZPL010000018.1 GCA_030705955.1 Bacillota bacterium
AGCCAAACTTATCAAGTATTTAAACGAATCCTATACGTTAAATGCCATTAATAAAGCGTTTAATAAATACCATTTTATTGTTCATAATGGAAAGCTTGCACAACCTGATGCAGACGTCGGTAGCTCAGCCAACTGGAAGGAAGCTAAAGTCAAACTTTTGTACCACAGAGAAGGGGTTCGTTTGTATCAATTTACCGTTCCTCTTCTTCTTGACATTAAAATAAACGAAGAAGACAATGTTACTTTTATTAAAGTCCATAATAAATGGCAGATTAATAATTTTGATGCGGTCAATTAAAATCATGAAGAGCAAGACAAATGACCAAATTTGAAGCCTATATAATTGGTTTCCTAATCTCTAGTTTTAAGGAACCAATTGGTTTTAGAAACTAAGCTACATGTTGCTTTAAATGAAAAGAGTAAGGTTCATCACGCTATAGCCCAATTAGGTTAGATTCTAAAGCATAATACATTTTTAAAAATCACTTTAGGTATTACAATCCTTGTTCTTGCAGTATCTGTAAGTTATTTCTTTTTTTATAAAATTTTAATGGGCAAAGAGTTTATGATACAAATATACTGTTGCAAGTAATGGTTGAGTTTAAACCTTGATCCTAAGTACGTCAAAGCACCAAACTTTTCGAGTTTTGCAGTAAGAGGATGATATTACAGACAGAAACAAAGTCTTACTTATTGATAAAGAAAAGAATCAGAAATTTATTGGGGTTTAAGTATTGACCTTTACTGAATCATCGTATTTCTCCTGAAAAAACATCCTAAAAACAAGCGACGAAAAATGTGTTCAAATCTTCTGTTACGCCTTTAGAATCTATTTACTCCCGTATTCCCATTGATTTTATGCTTTACCGTATAAAAAAATCATTTATATGATTAAGGAGTTTGAAAATGAAATCGAATATTATTTACGCAAAACTAATGTTGTTATTATGTATAAGTCTTGCAATTTTATTCATTTTTAGTGGATGTTCAAATAATCAATCTAAGATTAAGCATGATAGGGCATCGACAAGGTTAAGTAGTACTTCAAAAATAAAAAACAATAATGAATCAAGTCAAAGTCCGTCTTCTTCACAAAGTAAAAAAGTCTTTTCTCCTGCACAGAATAGTATTAGTCCGAGCCAAAATCCGCCTTCTTCACAAAGCACGGATGATTCTGGTCAAATTCGACATCCAGTGCAAAGTAATCGTAATATTCCTCTGTATTTTAATAAACAAAAGGGTGAATTTATTGTTGAAAAAGTCGATAAATCATGGATTAAAAGATACCCAAACATAAATATTTCAAATCAATGGATTCAAAATTATGCTGACAACTATCATGTAATTGTAATATTTGGTTCTTTAAAAAGTGATGTTAAGCAAGGAGTTGCCATTTCGGTTTGTTTAAGTGGCGGTAAAATTACATTGGAAAGTCAATTTTTTCAACCTGATAAGGGTGGGAGTGTTAAAGCAACCGAAATAGGGGGTGCAAAACCATTTACTGTGTTAACTTTAGACGAATCGGGGAATAAATGGAATTTCAATTGCTATAGTGGATTTAATCAAAAATATTAATTGTTACAAAAAACAAAAAGACCCTGATATTATCGATATTAATAAAACGTTAATAGAAAAAAAGGGTTTTTAATAGGAAATTTAAAAAGATTATATAAAGCAATACATTCACAGGAAAGAACAGCAAGGTAAATTTCGAGATTTACATACATCTTCTTTGATTCATCATAAATAAAGCCAATATCTTGTATATGTTGTTTTACCCAATCATTTTCAATGTCAATATGTTTAATTATGGCGTTCATTGTTGATCCGACCGCAACATCATCTTTTAAATTTTCCTTTTTCTTCTTGAATAATACCACCTTGCCACCGCCAATCCCCTTTTTCCTAATTTTAGCGTATAAAGTCAACCTTGTGGAGAATTTGCATTCTTGATTCAAATTTTTTACTATATAGTCCACCTATCACAATAATTCAGTTAAATACACTATGCACATGTAAACAAAGAGACAACCCTTATAAATCAAGGATTGTCTCTTTGTTAGTTAAGATAACTTTTGCAGTAGCCTTTTTGGGGATTCATTTATTATAATAAATCAAAAAAAATTGATAAATAATACTTGCAAAAATCAAGTAAAAGTATTATAAGTAAGTTATTAATATTATAAAATGTGAATAAAAAACTTGCATTTTACAAATTAAAAAGGGGATGTTAATTATGTTGGATGTCATTATTATTGGTTCGGGCCCATTCGGAATTTCGTTAGGAGCACATGGAGTTGCAAATAATCTTCAATACAAATTATTTGGTTATCCAATGGATTTTTGGAAAAATCAAATGCCTCAAGATATGTTCATTCGTACACCTCATGAATTTGTGAGCTTTTCAGAATCTAAAGATGAATTAACGATTCAACAATTTTCAGAGGAAACAGGTACAGAATTAGTCACTCCTCTTCCAAGACCCATTTTCGTGGCATATGCGAATTGGTTCGCAAAAAAAGCTGGAATTAAATTTACGCCTGAATTGATTACCAAAGTTGTGCACAAAGAAGGATATTACGAAGTCACTTCTGCTAGCGGTAATAATTTCAATGCGAAAAACATTATTGTTGCTACGGGGGTAGAACATTATAAATTTCTTCCTGCTTTCCTAAATAAATTTCCATCCCATTTAGTTACTCATACCTCTGGTTACACTAGTTTTGCTCAATTCAAGGATAAAAAAGTGGTCGTCCTTGGAAGTGGTCAAAGTGCATGGGAGGCAGCTGGTTTATTGCATCGAGATGGTGCCAATGTTGAGTTAATTTACCGTAAAGAAGGTCCGAATTACGCAGGGAGCAGGGAAAATGAGATTGCTCTTCGGGACTATGGAGATATTTTTTACACGCTTCCAATCGAAGAAAAGAAGGAGGGATGGGGGCAATCCCCTGGTAGTGTGGCACATTTCTTAAAGCCATATGTGGAAGGAATCGTTCCTCAAAATGGAGGAACCGCAATTGAGAAAATTGAACAGCTAAACGAAGAAGAAATTCGACTGGTTTTATCCAATGGAACGGAAAAAATAGTGAATCATCTTATTGCTGCAACGGGTTTCCAAATTAACTTAGATAAAGTTCCATTTTTTGATCAAGAATTGTTGTCTGAAATCGAACGAGAAAAGGATTTTGTTCAATTTCCAAAACTAAACGAATCATTTGAATCCAGTGTACCAGGTTTGTATTTTGCTGGACCTTTGTCTTCGCATAGTCATGGGCCAACATTTCGATTTATTTTAGGGTTAAGAAAAACGTCCTTTTCTATCATTCCTTCCATCGTAAAGAAAACGGAAAATAACTTAGTTAAAAGTTAAGGGAGGCAACATCATGAGAAAATCATTTCAAGCTATTACCCGAAGTTTCGGGTTATTAAATAAAACATGTTGTTCGGTTGATGGCGTAGATGTATCCGCCGCCCAAAGCCACATTCTTTATGAGATTGACGCTAATCATAATCCTTCGATGCAGCAGGTAGCAGATTTACTTGGAATTGATATTACAACGTTCAGTAGGCAAATTCAGACCCTTGTCAAAATGGAATTGGTAACTAAGATACCATCTAAAGAAGACAAAAGGATTAGTAAACTGGCGTTAACTGATACGGGAGAAAGCGTTGCAAAAGAAATTGATAAACAAGTCAATTCGTTCCTGGAAGATATTTTCAGTCAAATGACGAACTTTGAGCGAGAGACCGTGCAACGAGCTATTCATCATCTTGCGGACGTGATGACAAAATCACCTGTATGCTGCGGCACCAAACAAGATAATAGCAGTTGTTATTCAGGGGGAAACGATTAAAATGAACGATATAAATATTCGATTGGCTTCTCATGACGACATAGAAGACATACTCTACATCTATAACGAAGGAATTGTTGACCGTATAGCCACGTTAGAAACAACAATGAAGGATCAGTATTTTATGATTGATTGGTTTAACAAACATACTGACCGCTACAAAGTGATTGTTGCTGAAATTGATGGGGAGGTTATTGGTTGGGCTAGTTTAAACCAGTACAATAGCCGTGAGGCATATAATGGTGTTGCTGATCTGTCGCTATACATTAAACGAGAATACCAAGATAAAGGTGTCGGTGGAAAATTACTCTCCAAAATTGAAGGACTTGCAATAGAAAACGGTTTTCATAAAATGATTCTTTCCACATTCCCTTTTAACCAGTTAGGGCAAGGGTTGTATAAGAAAAAAGGATTTCGCGTTGTGGGAGTTTTTCAGAATCAAGGTAAGTTAGATGGTGAATTTGTTGATGTCATGGCAATGGAAAAATTATTATTTTAAGGGGTACTGAACGATGGAACAAATACAGAAAAGTCCGCTTCCTGTTGCTATCATAGGCGGTGGTCCCGTTGGTCTTGCAGCAGCGGCTCAACTTGTTAAAAAAGGAGAGAAATTTCTCCTCTTTCAGGCTGGAAACACGATTGGATCAAGCATGCTTGAGTGGGGGCACGTCAGAATGTTTTCACCTTGGCAATATAACATTGATAAGGCGGCAAAGGCATTACTCCAAGAGTCTGGTTGGACTACACCTGTTGAAGATTATCTGCCAACAGGTCGTGAGTTGGTAGAAGAGTATCTTCTTCCGCTTAGCAATTTACCTGGAATAAAAGAGCATATCCTTACAAATGCAAAAGTGATTGGTGTTGCAAAAAAAGGACTCGACAAACTAAAAACCGAACACAGAGACAATGTTCCTTTTCAGTTATATGTAGAAATGAATGGGGATACAAAGGTGTTTGAGGCTAAAGCGGTCATCGATTCTTCAGGAACTTGGAATAATCCAAATCCGATGCTTTCCAACGGAATCTGGACCAAAACGGAACGGACACTGAAAGACCGTATCTATTATGGAATTCCGAACGTTCAAGAGTTAGAAGAGCGATACAAGAACAAAACCGTTATGGTTATAGGGAGTGGTCACTCGGCAATAAACGCTCTCCTTGACTTGGTGGAATTAAAAGAAAAGTATCAGGATACTGTCATTCACTGGGTTCTTCGCAAGAAACATGTTAGGGAAGCATATGGCGGTCAGGAAAATGATGGTTTGCACGCTCGAGGGGAACTAGGAACCAGGATTCATAAAATGGTCGATTCCGAACAAATTAGTGTTGTAACACCGTTTTATATCAATGGAGTACGTGATGCAAATGGAAAAATTAGCGTAACTGGTGACTTGAATGGAGAAGAAACCACAATTGGTGAAATTGACCAGATCGTTGTAAGCACAGGGTTTAGACCTGATACGAGTTATCTTAACGAAATAAGATTAAATCTTGATTCTGCTGTTGAAAGCGTGGATGCGCTTGCTCCGCTAATTGACCCGAATATTCATAGCTGCGGAACCGTAAGACCTCATGGGGAAGAGGAATTAAGACAACCAGAGAAGAATTTTTATATCGTGGGCATTAAAAGCTATGGACGTGCCCCAACTTTCTTACTGTCTACTGGATACGAACAGGTTCGGTCAGTAGTAGCATATCCATAGAAATTTCCTTAGTTCTCTTCAAAATTTTAAGTTGGGATAGAGCATTAATTTAATGTTAGTGTTCTAATTATGATAAAAAGGGGTTATGTAGGTGGATTTTCTTCATTTATGTAGGAAGATTCTCTTCAACGGATACTTATTGGAAGTTGGGGCAATAGTTATCGTTTTGTTAAGGATTTTTTCTAGTTTACATAATATATATTCTAGGAACTAAAAGAAACCAATAAAAGATAGGTCTCAAATTCTAAGTATACTTAAGAAAGTGAGATGATATTTAGAATTTATATTTTTGAGGTTAATTTACGAATCTCTTTTTTGATTCGTATTCCAATTCATAAATTAATACATTGTTTTACTTAGTTCTTTTGATGTTTTTTACATTGTTTTCTTAAATAAAACACTCGTTTATTATTGTAATTGTTAATTTTCAGTTCTTTTGGGCTACATATTTTAGAATAAATAAATTTATAAAAATATAGTAAATATTTACATGGGCCACAAATAATTGTAACCGGATCTTCAACTCTTTTTCCAGTTACAATAAGTTTAATGTTTCACAATCAATATTAAAAAAATGGAAATTGGACTATCCCTTTAAGGTTGAAACATAAAAACTTTGTACTTTCAACTAAAATTAAAAATACTAATACCATAAAGAAAGAAATTGAGCATCCTTTCTTTTTTATATATTAAGGCCAATGAAAAACAAGGGAAATAACAAGTGCAATAATTGGAAAAACAAAACTTATTTTGATACTTTTCCAGTAAAGTTTATTAAGTTTATTATATTTTTCTGTGTAATCCGTATATGCTATTTTAATCATTTCATGAACTTCTGTTTCAGTTTCTTCATAACATTTCTCTGTACTTTTATTAATAAACTGTTCCAGTTTTGGGAAAAGTACCTTGTTTATTCTTCGAGGGTTAGAATATCGCCAAATTCCTTGATATAGACCAAATCCCAAATTCCATGCAAATAATAAATTGATTAAAGCACCAACAAAATCTGATGTCATATACTTTTCGAAATCCTTAACTGTATGATAAATTGTGCCTAATATAAATGCTGTTCCAATTAAAACGATAATCACAGTTATGGGCTTAATTAGATAGGCATGATTAATATCTTCTAAAATTCCTTTTTTACACCTTCTCATTTCTTCGATTTTCTGCTTCATCGAAATCATTCCTATATATTGATTTGCATAACTAAATTTCACGATCATTATAATGTCTAATTATTAATAAGTTCTGTACCATATGAGTTATCAATTGCACAAAGCCATTCGCCTTTTGAATTTTTTTTAAACACATATGTTGCCCTTCTATCCATTGAATATTCCGAATCCTCTTTATCAGCATCAAGTAGCGTCTGAGATAAAACTAAAGCAGTATCCCCTGTTTCTAAAATAATCATTTCCCCTTGTGTTGGTACAATACTGTTATTAAAATATTTTGCGATTGCAATAAATGCTTTTTTAATTTCCTCTTTGCCACGTGCAATCATTCCAGGTTTTACAACTAAAATTGCATCATCAGTATAGTAATTTATCAAAGTATCAAAATCTTCATGCTTTATTGCAAGGTCACACTTTTTAATAAGCTCATTTATTTCGTGTTCCATTTTATGTTTCTCCTCCAAAAATTATATTAGATAAATTCTATATATTAATTTCTGTTATAATTGCATTTCCCCACTTCAAAATTTTATGTTTTAACAATTCTTCGGACTACCTTTATTAACCTTCTTTTTGAGAAAACCTGCATTCACCGATATATTCGCATAATTACTTAATGAATTTCGCTATTTATTTCGGCTAATCCTTCTTGCACTATCCTTGGACGTTAGCAAGACCAATAAAAATATACCGGTAATGAAAGCTTTGGTCTTTAACTCTTGCAGCCGTTTTTCCAAAAAAATTTAAATATTGGTGAATTACAATTTGAATTCCAACAAAAAATAATGTCATGTCGAATATTTTTTGGAGGTCACTATGGGAAACATCGACTTAACTGAATCGGATTTAACAAACATTGTGAAGAAAACATTTGAGGGTAATACGGATTCTAAAGAAAGAAAAACCACCCTAACCGCATCCGAAGCCGCTAATTTGTGGAACCAATATTTGGGGGACTCTTCCTCTATTTGTATGTATACCTTTTATCATAAACATACCCAGGACAAAGACATCCAATCAATTTTAGAATTTGCCTTGCAATTGTCCAAACTGCATATAAAGAAAATCACAGATTTATTCAATCAAGCCGATTACCCCATTCCTATTGGGTATACATTAGAGGATGATGTGAACTTCGAAGCACCCCGAATATTTTCAGAACCCTTAATTATTTACGATTTAGAAATAATGACAATTCATGGCATAACCGCTTACAGTTTAGCCATTTCTGCCTGTGAGCGGGATGACATTAGAAATTATTATATAGAATGTTCAGTACAAGCTTCAGAATTATTAAATAAGCTCATCAGTTTAAGTAAATCAAGAGGGAATTTCGATAAGTCACCCGTAATTCCTCCACCCCAAGACATTACATTTGTTGAAAAAAAGGGATTGATTTCTGATTTGCTTGCAGACCCGAAACCACTTAACGTAATGGAAATCAGCAATCTTTTTTTTAATGTAAAAAAGACCATATTATTAAAGGTAGGGACTATGGCTTTCAGCCAAATTGCACAACATGACGATGTTAGGAAATTTCTTGCAAAAGCAGCCGACCAGTCTGACCGCAGTATAAGAAGTTTAAGTGCTTTATTGCAACAGGATAACCTGCCAACTCCACATACTTGGGAAGCTGATGTCTTTCCTATAACAATCAGTCCTTTTTCTGACAAACTAATGATGTTTCATATAGGCTTCAAGATGAGTGCAGCTATTGCATATTATGGAACTGGTCTAGCGACTTCAATGAGAGCTGATGTAATCGCAACCTACGCCAAATTAATGACGGGATTGATGAGCGAAGCTAATGAATGGTTAAATTTGATGGTTAAATATCGTTGGCTAGAGCAACAACCGCAAGCGGTAGATAGAAAAGCTCTATCTCAAAGGTGAGAAGAATGGGTGCAAAAGTCTAAACATATCGAAGTTTTATTTTGGAGCATCACTTTTTTCGGATTTGGATATCTCTTAAACATTTTCGGAAGAAAATAAAGTCTGTGTGGCTTTTAATTTTATTTTTACTAATTGAAGCAGGAATTGGAGTATTTATAAAGGCCGTTTTATCAGGAAACTTTTGAATTTATCCATTAAACGCAAAAATGGGGCAAACATCCATATTTTTTTCTGATCTGTTCTATTGTCTTATTCAATTATCATACTTCATTATTTGAATAAGAAAAGTAATCAAAGTGGTGACTTGATCTTTAACTCTTGCTACCCTATATCCTTTATAATTCTCCAAGGTAATCAGCAAAATATAAAAACCAAACCTTTCGCACTGTATAGTTTCTAAACCAGCTATCTGTAGCTTTTTCAAATGGAGGTTTGGTTAAATTTTGAAATAAAGGCTATCCGATAGGTTTATCTATTTTTAATTTTGTTTATTTCCTTAGTTAAAAAGTTTAATATAAACGATAAAATAGTTAAAACAGGTGCTCCCAACTGCTCCTGGTGCTTCTGTATGAATGAACAGATTTTAATTTTCTTCCAATAAAATTAGCAGATATAGGTGGTAGGTCTAATTCTCTAGACCAAACTGAAAGTTGACCAATGTGATGAATTTCGTGTGCAATTATATGGTGAAGTATTTCATCCGTAGTGTATTTTTCTTCATCCCAAGAAACACTTATTACTTTTTCCTTTAAAATCCCAAAATTTGTTTTTAAAAATTCTGCGATTTCATTTCGTAATTTATCTGAAAGAAATTTAACCTTTCCAACCGAATTATAATCTTTAAACTGAAATACTACATCTTCCTTCCCCTGAATACCACGAATCCAACTATATTCCACATCAGTAATATGAAAAAGGGTATATAAAATACTACCTACTCCACCTTTTCGTTCTTTTAACAACTCTTCAGTATCAAATTGCTTACACCACTCAAACCATTCATCTCTTACTTTCCAGTTATACTCAAAAAATTTGATCAAGGAAAACACTCCTATTTTTAAATTTGTTTTAATATAATAATTAGCGTTCTAGCTCTAAATTCCTCTTTTGTTAAAGAAAATTGGACTAATAGCACAAAAAGAAAAAACTGCCGAATTGACAGTTCCTGACTTTAACTATTGCACCCAATTACTTGTATTCTTTGTTGCTAATCACAGAAACAATATTTCCTATTTCCAATGCATCAATTATCAAAAAAAATAACAAATAAAATAGCACCCTTAATGTCACCATGCTATTAAGGGTGCTAATTGCTATAATATTTTGGGAATAAATTCTTTAAAATGTTAATATATCAACAAAAAAATGTATGTTCATTTCTTACTTTTTCGTGTGTTATTTATAACATTTTCCCACGAAAACCGGGCAAATTATATTGACAGATTTAATCTTTAATTCTTGCATTCGTATTCCAAAAACATTTTAATATTAGTGAGTTACGGAACTCAACTACTCTTGCTTCCATTTTGTTCAACAAGAGCTAAAAAGGAGCCAATTTGGCTCAAGTCATCATTTCACAAGCCCAACTCTCAATGTAGTCACGTCTGACTCTAAATATGCTTTCAAACATGTCAACATAAAGACCCATCCTTCTTTATTATCTAAAATTTGGCTTATGAAATCAGCATCATTTTCGTTAAATCCTTCCTCATTAACTTCAACAATGGTAGTAGAATCATCTAAATCAATAAGAGTAAACGTAACAGTATGTCCTTCCCCATTTGCACCCCATTGAAACGCAATTTTTCGATTTGGCTCAATTTTATTTACTATTATTGGAACTTCAGCATTATACTCATCATATATCAACGTTATTTTCTTTCCTTGAACCCATCGTTCGGAACTAGAAGAGAACCAAAAGTTTCGGATCTTTGCAGGGTCAACAAAAGCTTCAAATACCTCATTAGCAGATTTAGATATTTTCATCTTGGTAAGGTTGTTCATAATATAGTCCCACTTTCACACGTCATTTTCTCAGTTTTATAATGTGAATTAAATTTCGTTATCTCAAATTAGGGCAGTTCCAGCGAAGCCCTATTGTATTGACCATCATCGCGCATCTTTTATGTCTTTACCCATAAGTCTAAGTAATATTATTCTTCTATTGATTTTGCCAAAGTATTAATTTTGTTAATCGTTTTCCAGTTACGCATTGTGGAAGAAACGTTCAGCTTATAAAGATTGTTCGCAAGCTTGGAATTCCTTATGCCATCATGAAGTAGTAAATAAACTTCCCGATCTTGAATCAGAAGTTCATCACTATCACTTTGGAAGGCGCTAAGTTGTTCGACAGCTTCACGTGTTGGCGAATTAAGTAAAAGGGACACGTAAAATGTCTCTACTTTAGAAGATGCTGCTTCCAAACGTTTTTCCTCAGAGAAAGGGCAATTTTGAATAATTCTTTCTAGTTCTAATGCCGTTCGTAATATAACGGTTATTGATATAGAGAAAACTTTTTCTATTTCTTGCTCAATTTGTATGCGCAGTGTTTCAGCATTATCCTCTGATGCAAACAGTACATTGCCGCTTTGAATGTATGTTTGCACTCTTTGAAAGCCCATTGATTCAAACATGGACTTTAATTCTGTCATCTTAATTTTGTTATGTCCGCCTACGTTTATACCTCGTAAGAAAGCAATGTTTATAGTCATTTGAATACCTTGTCTCCTCTAGTTTTCGTTATGTACATTCCTATACGTTAATATCGTAAAAAATGAATCAGATCTATTCATTATTGATTGATGAAAACCCTTTTGAATCATTTTACCATTAATTGTTAATAAGTGGTAGCATTCACATATTTATATAAAAAGTAGCCGACCTCCACATTAGGAAAATCGGCCAGATTTTAAATTTTTGAATTGAGTGGCGATTATTGGTAAATTTCTATTGTAAGTATTCCCCACCGATAAAGCTAGCTTAAACTTTTAGCCCCATAAATTGTAAGGCGCCGCTATGGTAACCATAGGAGCAGCGCTACTAGTAAAGGAAGTGACTAATATATCTCCATCAACTAGATTGCATCTTCCATGTTTAAGACGACCATAAAAGAGTTGCTGTTTTTAACTCTAGTACTCGTTAGTTAACTAAAGTCTGTTAAATAACCACATATTCGCTTTTGTCTAACTTGTTTTCAATCATCACTAGTCCACATATGTTTAGACACTCACTTACGATAACTTCATCAATAGGTATTATTCAGGTAAATTTCATTCTTATAGGTTAATAGGAACCAATATCACAAGAAAGCTGCATTTTGGTAGCAGGACCTTCAATATAAGCCTCCTTTAATTTAAGTGCATTTCTTCACAAATTCTTTGTTTCATACTAAAGAATAAAGAACCTTCTGCAAAAAAAATTTTACTGATTAACCACCATTCTATTTTTGAATTGAATCTGAGGAAAACTACCACCGGCGATCTCTTTTACTGGAATAGCCTCTTCAATTCTTTTAACATCACTTTCATTTAGATGAACATCCAGAGACTTCATTGATTCCTGAAGCTGATTTATTTTTCTTGGACCAATTAACGGTATAATATCGTTGCCTTTGGCTAAAACTCACGCAACAGCAAGCTGCGCTACCGTCATTTGTTTTTCTACAGCTATTTCTCGTAATACTTCAACAAGAGAAAGATTTTTGTCTATATTTTCTTTGTGAAATAGTGGAATATAAGCATTGCTGTGATCCACTTTGTCTTTTGACATAGTGCCTCCAAGCAAACCATGAGCCAGTGTACCAAATGCCACAACATCAATTCCTAATTCCCTTGCTGTTGGCAAAATATCCTTCTCGATGCTTCGATTGAAAAGAGAACATTGGTATTCAACCAAATTAATTGGATGAACGGAATGCGCCTTCTTAAAGTATCAGCATCCACTTGGGTCATTCCGATATGTTTAACGTATCCAGCCTTAACCATGTCGAAAATGGTTCCTATCGTCTCTTCAACAGGGATAGCTAGGTCATCAATTCTTGCAGGTTGATATAAGTCGATATAGTCCACACCTAATCGTTTTAGTGAATAAATTAAATAGTTTTTAATATGTTGAGGTTTAACATCCAGACCATACATCTTGCCATTAGGAGCCACTAATGCTCCAAATTTTACAGATAAAAAAGCCTTTTCTCTAATGTAACCCTTGAGTGCTTCACCCATCAGTATTTCGATATGACCACTGGTTTAGAATTCTGCTGTGTTAATATGAGTGATTCCAGCATCTAGTGGATATATTTGAATCCTCAAAAACAATATTTACGTCTAAGTTATATGGAGGTGAAAATATTTGAGGAAAATAGTTTCAATATTATGTATATCCTTAATTTTGGTAATAAGCGGTTGTAATCATTATTCGAAACCAAAAATTTCAGAAGAACGGGCAAAATCAATTGTGTTAAAAAGGCATACTCAAAACATTGGTAAAGTTGAAATAAAATCAGTTATCCATAATGGTAATGAATATATTGTTGAATGGGGAAATAAGGAAAACTGCGAGAACGGAACTGACTATATTAATGATGAAAATGGAAAAATCATAAAGGGCGAGGCGTCAATATGTTAGATGAAATTTGTAGAACTTAAAATGGACCTCTAAATTTGAGGTCTTTATTATGCTCTTATAAATATTTAAATAGTGACATCTCTTGATTTTTGACAAACTGAAATAAGAATGTGCACTTACTATTTTTTGTGAAACAAATCTGAATCAATACAGGTAGTCATTAAGGGAATTTTTCAGTGGCAAATATAATTAGGCAATTAAATAATAAAGTAAACCGGCAATTAAAACATTAGGTAAGCCTATAAGCAATGAGTTTAATGTTGTTCTGTTTCGTTCTTTTCTGTCTTCTGCCGATTCAGTAGCTAAATTTGCCCTCATTCTGTCTCCACTTACCATTGAACCTGACAATACAATTGAAATGATAATAAAAAAAACACCTATACCACCTGTTGCCAAATATGCCTTATCAATTCCCCAAAGAAATATTGATAATAAAATTCCGACTACTGATAAACCTATGCCAAACAGAAAATACTTCAAGAAAACTCCCTCCCTTACCTATTTATGTATACGTTTAAATATTTAATTAGTGTCATTCTTATTCAACGTCCGTTACTCGAATAACAAAAAGCAATCCCTCATTATTGAAGAAAGGCTGAACAAGATTTTCTTATAATAGTTTAGACAAATAATATTCATCGACAAATTTGCCATCAATGTAAAGCGAATGTCTTTTGGTTCCTTCAATTTTAAACCCCACTTTTTTATATAATCGTAATCCAGCTTCATTATGAGTTACAACGGTTAACAATTAATTGTTTACCTTCTTCTGCAACAAAAATAGTTGAATTGTCCGATTTCCTTATTCCTTCTATTCCTTTCCTCTGCTCTTCAGTACAACTTCATTTAATTTATTGGAATAGAAATTGATTGCTCGTTTATAACTTACTATTTCATTGTTAGATGTCGTAAGCACATTGATAGTTAATCGAAGCATCATCGGGAAAATCTTGTACAAGTTTTAGTAGTAATTGGTTAGATTCCTTGTGGTTTTCACTTTTTCCTAAGTCAATTGCATTTTCTAATTCTTTTTTCATTACTTCCATCTCCTATGCCTAGTCTGCTTTGCTCCACAATCCTGCTTTGGTTACTTGAATAAGAAAAGGATTTATCCTAATAATCTCTTAAATGGGAAGGTCTTCTCCTATAATCCTAAACCGTTACTTGAAGAAGAAAAAGTGTATTACTTTATTCCGGTAATGACTCCTATAGTTTAAGAAGAAAACAGAATAGAAAATTTTGAATTAAAACAATACTCATTTTTGAAACGGCTTTTCTAACAAAGGCTCATACATCATAATAGCGTGGTTTTCTGCAATAAGTTCATCATCAATTTGCATATTACTTCTATTAAATATTTTACGATAAATACGATTATGTCTTACATATCCGCCCCAATATTCAAAAGTAATTAAATGATCTTTTTCATAAACCTTGTAATGATTAATCGAGGGGCTGTCCGATCTCCATTCACCTACCAAGTGTTTATCTGTCAGATACAGGACCAACTGATAGGAGTTTTGGGTATTATTTTTTATCTGTAAATCCAGGTAATTATATGCACAAGTAGCTCCACTCCCAAATGGCTGCTTTCTATTTGAATCTGGAAATACATCATAACTATGACGATTTCTCTCCGTAACAGTTAAAGGGGAATGCAAGGTCATCCAATAAATCAAATTAGATAACTGGCAAAGCCCCCCACCAATTCCTGTTGTAACCTGCCCATAGTGTAAAACCATCCCCTCAACATATCCTTTTCTTCTGGTAGTATTCCCAAGTAAACGCCAGTAGGAAAAGGTTTCCCCTGGCCGAATAACCACTTTATTTAATTTCTTTATTGCTATTTTTAGGTTCTTTACCTTATTGTGTTGTAGCCACATATCTACATCTTTCAGTTCCCGAAGCAATATGGTTTTATGAGAAAATACTGAGTGGCTTAGCAAAGTCTCTTCTTTTCTAAGGGAAAATCTCTCTTTGCTAAAAATCCATTCCATATATCTCTTAATACGGTAATACTTTTTCCCAAAGTAAATCCTGATAGGGCTTCTTTTAATGGGTTTTAATATTTCCATGTAATCCTCACACCCTTAATCTAATTAATATATAACTAGTTCTATTCGGTGAAGGATTTCCCTTTTTTTCTAGCTAAACATAATCCCAACAAAAAAAGGTCTATTCTCGTTCTAGAAGAATAGCACACATTAGTTGAAAATAAAAAAGGCTGCCAAAAATAGCAACTCAGATCTTGAACCCTATCATCATATTTTTAAGTACATTATTTCACACCCTTTTTCTTAACTAAAAAAAGGAATTTAGATAAAAGAAACAGCCAGATACGAACTTGGCTGTTTTTAAACTAATAGTTTTCTTTTTAGATTAACGATCTTGGCTAGTAGGTCGAATAATCATTTCATTTATTGCTACACCATCTGGTTGTTCAATTGCAAAAGCAATGGCACGGGCAATACTTTCAGTATCAATGGCAACCTCTTTATAAAGTTTATCAATTCCAGGTTTTAGATCCATGTCAGTGATCAAATTAATTAATTCAGACTGAACGGCGCCTGGTGAAATAATAGTTGAACGAATATTGTTTCCAGCCTCTTCTTTACGTAATCCTTCGGAAATAGCACGCACAGCGAACTTAGTTCCAGCATAAACGGTGCTCCCAGGACCAACAAAGTGTCCTGCTACAGAAGAAAGATTAATAATATGACCAGATTTACGTTCTCTCATTGTTGGAAGAACAGCTGCAATGCCATAAAGAACTCCTTTAATATTGACATCAATCATCTTGTTCCAATCATCAATCTTTTTCTTATAAAGAAATGAATGTGGCATCACTCCGGCATTATTAACTAATATATCGATTTTTCCAAACTGTTTAAGAGCAACCTCAGCGAGTTCCTCCATTTGTTCATTCGAAGTCACATCAGTAACTTTATATATCGCTTGACCGCTAGTATTTTGAATGTCTTGTTGTAATTTTTTTAAACGGTCTTCACGGCGCGCTGCGAGAACAAGTTTTGCGCCTTTGGAGGCAAGTTCTTTTGCAGTTGCTTCTCCAATTCCACTGGAAGCTCCCGTGATAATAAAAACTTTATTTTGAATATTAGGCATACTATAAAACATCCTCTATTGAAATTTTTTTAGTGAGAACATTAAATATCAAGTTTACGGGTCCCAATCCATTTCACCATTTCAGGGTCCTGATGTGAAAAGAACAAGCTTTGTTTCGTATCTAAGTTGGCGATTCTTTCTATATCCTCTTGACTTAATTCAAAGTCAAAGATATTGAAGTTTTCGATGATTCTTTCCTTACGAACAGACTTAGGAATCGCAACGACGCCTCTTTGTGTTAACCAACGTAAAACCAGCTGGGCAACGGATTTATTATGCTTTTCGGCTATTGATACTAAAATTTCGTTCTGGAACATGTTATTTTTTCCTTCAGCAAACGGTCCCCATGACTCTATCTGAACATTGTTCTCTTTCATCAATTTAGCACTTTCAATTTGTTGGTTGAAAACGTGTGTTTCAACCTGGTTTACAGCGGGAGTCACTTCATTATGAATAATGAAATCGGTCAGTCGATCCGGATAGAAGTTGCTAACTCCAATTGCTCTAATCTTACCCTCGCGGTACAATTCCTCCATCGCACGCCATGAACCGTAAACATCGCCAAATGGCTGATGAATTAAGTACAAATCCAAAAAATCTAGTTGCAGTCTTTCTAGCGATTTTTCAAATGCTTTCTTTGTGCGTTCATAGCCAGTATCCTGAACCCATAATTTCGTAGTAATAAACAATTCCTCTCTTGGCACACCGCTCCGCCTAATAGCTCTGCCGACTGATTCTTCATTTAGATAAGATGCAGCCGTATCGATTAAACGATATCCTGCCATAATCGCATCGTAAACAGCTTGTTCACATTCATTTTCATCCTGTATCTGAAAAACACCAAATCCAAGAATTGGCATTTCAACACCATTATTTAAAGTTACTTTTTGCATAAAAAGTTCCTCCTTTTAATTAAATTTTGAGTATTTTTATTTGCCCACTCTATTTGCGTATTCTGCCGGGTAGCGCTCTCCTGAAATTTCAATCTTTGATAACGCGTAGTTCAAATCATGTAGTTCTTCAGGAGTCAGCTCAACTTCCACTGCGCCAAGATTTTCAACCAGACGTTCCAATTTTCTTGTACCGGGAATCGGAACAATCCATGACTTCTGGGAAAGCACCCATGCTAGTGCAATTTGAGCTGACGTTGCTTTTTTCCCTGCAGCAATCCTTTTTATCAAATCGACCAATACCTGATTCGCTTCGATATTCTCTGGTTTGAATCGAGGAACAATACTACGAAAATCCGAGCTATCGAAAGTTGTATTTTTATCAATTTTCCCAGTAAGGAAGCCCTTACCCAGGGGACTGAATGGAACAAAGCCAATTCCAAGTTCTTCAAGGGTAGGCAGCAATTGTTCTTCTGGACTTCTCCACATCATGGAATATTCACTTTGAATCGCAGTCAAATGCTGAACCGCGTGCGCGCGTCGTATCGTTTCCACACCTGCTTCAGAAAGCCCCTAATGTTTAACCTTACCTTCTTTGATTAGGTCTTGAACAACTCCAGCTACTTCCTCAATCGGCACATTTGGATCAACCCTATGCTGATAGTAGAGGTCAATGGTGTCAACATTTAGACGATTTAGCGAGCCTTCAACTGATTGGCGAATGGTCTCCGGCTTACTGTCAAGCACCTGCTTGCCATTTTCCATTTGGATACCGAATTTAGTGGCAATGACTACTTTTCCCTTGAAAGGTTTAAGCGCTTCACCAACCAACTCCTCATTCACATATGGACCATACACTTCGGCGGTGTCGAAGAATGTAATGCCTCGATCTATTGCTGCATGAATCAGTGAAATCATCTCTTTCTTGTCCGACGCTGGACCATAACCATGACTCATTCCCATGCAACCAAACCCGATAGCGGAAACTTTTAGACCACTTTTTCCTAATTGGCGTGTTTTCATGATTTATCTTCCTTTCTCCTTTTTATTAACTATTAGATTGTGCAATTTTGTTGCTTCCTTAGAATTAGTTGCTAATCCCATATAATTCATGTGGAATTGGCGACAGAGATGTTGTATTACATTTGTAATATAAGGAATAGCATCATCAGGTGCCGTACCTTGAAATTATAGAAAAACACGGTTACCCGCTAATGGGGCATCCAAAGCGTCTGCAAAACGATCAATGAAAGTCTTTTAATAACCAGTCATTCTTGACCAATAAACTGGAGTACCAATGATAATTTCATCTACTATTATTAATTGTTCCATGACTTTTTGAATGAAGAAGCGACTTTATCTAGAATGCCAGAGATGGCGATTACATTCTTATTATGCACCAAATGAAAATACGAGTGGTATCATAATCCTGTCAAATGATTGCATAATCCTCTCACAACCATTTCCTATGAAGAGAATTAGCTTTATTATAGGACCATCATGAATGAAGAAAAAAGAGGAGAGATTTTATGTTTGAACAATTATATAGACAAAGAGTTGAGCTCGCCAAAATCATAGAGGGTCACACAGGACGGGATGGTACTCAATTGAACGCAATTCCATCTTTATTTTCTAATAATACTGGGCCAAATTACGGAGTTCACAAGCTTTCCTTATGCATTGTCGTTCAAGGGAGGAAGGAGGTATTTCTGTCACAGAAGCGTTTTCAGTATGTTCCTGCAGATTACCTACTTTCATCCGTTAAGCTGCCAATAACCAGGCAAAAACTGACCCATTAATCGAATAAGAAAATAAAAATAGCTTCTGATTGACTCTTTAGGGATTTTAATGATATTTTTTTTAATAGTTACCTACTTAGGCATGACGACAATGATTTAATTGGTTAAACGTAAAAAACCATTATTTTCTGCCCATATTACTATCGTTGTTCTTTCACAAATAAGCGAAAATCGATTATACTGGACTAACATTCATAATCAAAAAGGAGGAATTTCTTATGACTGATAATAATCAATCCGGAGCACCAAAAAAGAAAATTAACCTGCAAGAGGCAATGAAGCAGCAGCTTGAAAATAAAAAGAACCAGATCTCTGCTGGTAAAGGAAAAGTGAGTGCTGATCTTTCAACAAAAAAAATGAAAAACCAGCAAACGAAAAAACCAAGCAATACTCGCAGAAAAATGGGTGTCTAATGAACGGGCAAAATCGGAAAGACATTTTACCAGGTTTGGAAGTTGATATTGTTTTAAAAATGAATCAAAAAACGGGAAAGCTCACCAGGGGCATCGTGAAAGATATTCTCACCAAATCGGGCACCCATCCCCACGGTATCAAAGTCAGGTTAACAGATGGACAGATTGGACGCGTAAAGGAAATACAATCTAAATAAAAGAAGTAAAAAAGCATTCAAGGAACAATTCACCCTGAATGCTTTTTTATTTACTTTTTTTCAAAGGGAGCCCCCATTATTGCACTAAACGTATTTTTTGTTTTAAATGTTAAGAATCAGTAAAATTTTACTATAAATTGATAAACATTCTATTTAATTACTATATTTTTTAAAATACATGGGAGTAAAAGAAGAATATTGGGCGTTAAATCTAAAAAAACAACTATTGTTCTTTGGCTACACACTTTCTCAATATGATTACTTACCAACAGCCATTTCTTCCTGTAATAAATACAGACGTGCATTTTTCTATGTGTTTGTTATATTCTGCACTTAATTCTTCAGCAAGTCCCTTTATCTGTATTAGACTTCCTGTAATGTCAAAATAAATTCCATTTATTTTCTCAGATTAGACTACCCCCAACACGCTGCAACCTACCTGAATAAGAAAAAACATTTTCATTACTTTTTAAATGAAAGAAAATATTGTCTCGGTGTTCCCATAGATAGGACCTGATTGAATTGTGGATATATGGAATCAAATTGAATGAAAATGGGCGAATCTAAAAGGGTTTGATAATAGTGATAGAATTCACGATCTCCAAATACTATAGCACTTAGAGCCAAATTTAGTTCCTTTTGAAAAATAGTAAACCGTTCGTATGCTTTTTTTTCATCAAATTCCCCACCACTTATATATACCCTTCCCCATAATATAAAGGATCCCAAATAGGGAACCCATTCTGCTAGAACTTCATCAAGAAACTGTTGGTTGATTCCCTTCAAGTTATAGTCTTTTCCAATGCTCAAAAATAATTGACCAGTAACATCTGAATGTGTAAGAGTATATTTTCTTCCTACTAGTGGGCTCTCTATTGTTGTTGTGCCCATATACTCTACTGATAGTTTTGAAGGATCAAAGCTGTTCCTCACAAGCAGGACCTCTTTTCAGCATTAACTTACTTAGAGTAGCTTATGAAGTATAATGGCGCCATGTGAAAATTCTTATTTTTCTTTCGTATTTGTGAAAACATTTACGTTTACTAACTTCCAGTTGCCATCTACAAAATACCAAAGTGATTCGACTGTTGCAATCGTATCAGCATTTGCAACACCTGTTATTCTTTGAATTCCTTTTATGCCCATTTCATCTCCTTTATATAAGACTGGTTCTAATGTGCTGAACGGATTTACTGTTAATTCGGTTGGCTCGTTTAATTTCCCTTTATAATATAGACCAAGTTTTTCATAATAGGACTTTCGGTCATTTAAATGGAAAATGTAAGCCTGATTAGTTGGAATTACTTTAATTTGAGCTTTATATCCGTTTATAAAGTGACTTTCAATCTCTATGGGATTTGGTACATCTAAATTAGTAACTACAAAATCTTTTAAAGTATATGCATAGTTATTTGATATTCCACCGCTGCCCCCAGTGGGAACACTCACAAAAAGGTCTTTTACCCCATCATGATCAAGGTCCACAAGCTGGAAGGAAGGTTCAATCCCACTTTCTACTGGAATTTTAAATTCTTTTTTGTTTGAGGATTGTACTTCCATAAAAATTTTTTTCAGGAAAGAATGCTTCCCGTCAGAGGGCAAGGCTTTTAAATAAATACGATCGTTAATACCATCGCCCGTAATATCTGCTTCCTTTTTTGAAATTGTGATTATTTTTGAATTTTCCTCAAATGCATAGACACCTGTAATAGCGGGTAGTGAAATAAGAAAAAAGACAGCAAAAATAAGGATTAATTCTTTTTTCATGCTTTTTCCCTTCCTTCAATTAATTAAGGTCCAAGACAACCATTGGGGTTTTCTTGAAACTTTGGCATTTGATAATAATAGCTAGTATGCCCGTTTTTTGGTAAAAATAAATAACCCACCCAATTTATTGGGTGAGTTATACAATTAATCAATTGATTTAAGAGCAGTTTCCATTTTCCATATTTCTACTACTTTGCCACTTTCGGTTTCATCTAAAATAAATGATCCATTCGAATATCGATCACTATATCTTATGCTGCTTGATAGAAAACTTTCTACAACACCTTTTTCAGATTGAATGAATATTTCATCCTGTTCTGCCGAAATAACAAATCCAATAACTCTGTGAGGGTTTGTCTTGAGTTCTCGCAATATAACTACACCGCGTTTAGCTCTTCCGGCTTTATCAAATTCTGACAGTTTCATTTTTTTAACTGCTCCACGCTGGGTTGAAATGATGATGGATAGCTTTTTGTCTTGTGTGATGATCTTTCCTCCAACAACAAAGTCTCCATCCTTTAAATTAATTCCTTTTACCCCAGCTGCACGTGCTCCAACAATGCTGATTTCTTCCTCATGGAACCAAAGTGCATATCCAGTAGAAGTGATTAAGAATACTTCTTGATTTCCATCAGTCAAGTGAACATCGATCACTTGATCATCATCTTTCAAATTAATGGCAGCAAGCGGTTTAGAATATCGTTGTGCTTTATATTGTTTAAGTTCTGTTTTCTTTACCATTCCATTTTTTGTTATGAAAATAAAGAAATTATCTGTTTCGAAATCTTTTATAGGGATTGCCTTGATAATTTCTTCATCACGATCAATTGGAATGAGATTTGCAACATGTTGTCCTAGGTCCTTCCAACGAATATCTGGGAGCTCATGAACAGGACAATATAAGTAATTGCCCTTACTTGTGAAAATAAGCAGGACATCCTTTGTATTCATCTCAAGCTGTGCCAGTAATCTGTCAGAATCCTTTATAGCAAAATCCTGTCCATTAGAAGCCGCATAGGAGCGTCCGCTTGTCCTTTTTACATATCCCTCTTTTGTAACGGTTACAATAACATCTTCACTTGCTACCATTACCTCTAGATTAATTTTTAATTCTTCAATTTCGGCTTCAATTTTTGATCGGCGACTATCAGCAAATCGTTTTTTAACGTCTTTTAATTCCTTTTTAATAACGGAAAAGAGCTTTTTCTCACTTCCTAAAATTTCTGAAAGCTCCTCTATTTTCTTTGCTAACTCTTCCGCTTCGGCTCTAAGGGCTGTAATATCTGTATTTGTTAAACGGTATAGCTGTAATGAAACAATAGCTTCAGCCTGAATTTCAGTAAATGCATATTTGGCAATTAAATTGTCCTTGGCATCCCGTTTATCTTTAGATGCACGAATAGTTGCTATTACTTCATCTAAGATTGAAAGTGCCTTCATTAAGCCTTCAACTATATGCTGACGTTCTCGAGCCTTATTTAGCTCATACTGTGTTCTTCGAGTAACCACTTCTTTTTGATGTTCGATATACGCATCAAGTAATTCACGAAGCCCCATTTGCTTTGGTCGCTTTTTATGAATCGCAACCATATTAAAATTATAGGTTACTTGAAGGTCGCTATTTTTATATAAAAAATTTAGTACTCCATCAGCAACTGCATCTTTTTTTAATTCAATGACAATTCTTAATCCCGTACGATCGGTTTCATCTCGAATCTCTGAAATCCCTTCAACCTTACGATCAAGACGGAGCTCGTCAATTTTTTTAACTAGATTGGCCTTATTTACCTCATAAGGTATTTCAGTTATCACAATTTGTTGTTTTCCGCCTCGAACTTCTTCAATTTCTGCCTTACCGCGAATAATTATTTTTCCCTTACCTGTTTCGTAGGCCTTCTTAATCCCTTCAATACCTTGGATTATGCCACCTGTTGGAAAGTCTGGTCCTTTGATAACGGACATAAGTTCATCAACAGTTACATTTGGATTTTCCATCCTCATAATAACGCCATCAATGACTTCACTAAGATGGTGTGGCGGAATTTCAGTTGCATAGCCTGCCGAAATCCCTGTTGAACCATTTACAAGTAAATTTGGGAACATTGCAGGTAAGACTGTAGGTTCTTTCGAAGTATCATCAAAATTAGGAATAAATTCTACAGTTTGCTTTTCAATATCCCTAAGAAGCTCGGCAGCAATTGCTGAAAGGCGGGCTTCTGTATAACGCATTGCTGCAGGCGGATCTCCGTCAACTGATCCGTTGTTTCCATGCATTTCAACGAGAACATTACGAACCTTCCAGTCCTGGCTCATTCGAACCATTGCCTCATAAACGGAGGAATCACCGTGTGGATGATAATTACCGATAACGTTTCCGACTGTTTTGGCAGCTTTCCGAAAACCTTTATCATGTGTGTTACCTTCTACGTGCATTGCATATAGGATCCTTCGTTGCACCGGTTTTAATCCATCACGTGCATCAGGTAAGGCTCGTTCTTGAATGATGTACTTACTATATCTACCGAAACGGTCACCAAGGACATCTTCAAGGGGTAAGTCACGGAATTTCTCGACTGTACTCATCCTTCTAATTCCTCCTCTATGACCGTAATATTTTCATTTTCTAAAATAGTATCTTCTTCTTCTAAACCAAACGCAACATTGGATTCAATCCATTTACGACGCGGTTCAACCTTGTCACCCATTAAGGTAGTTATCCGTCTCTCTGCCCTAGCTGCATCATCAATCTTAACCCGGATTAGAGTACGTGTTTCTGGATCCATTGTCGTTTCCCACAATTGGTCTGCGTTCATTTCACCAAGACCCTTATATCGCTGAATAATGTAGCCTCTTCCTATTTTCTTTATCGCATCCTGGAGCTCATCTTCATTCCAGGCATATTCAATAACCTCTTTTTTTCCTGTTCCTTTACTTACTTTATAAAGCGGCGGTAGAGCAATAAAGACTTTTCCCGCTTCAAGCAGTGGCTTCATATATCGATAAAAGAAAGTCAGCAACAATACTTGTATATGTGCACCATCTGTATCAGCATCGGTCATAATGATAACTTTATCATAATTAATATCTTCTAGATTGAAATCAGTGCCAACTCCAGCACCAATGGCATGGATAATGGTGTTAATTTCTTCATTTTTAAAGATATCTGAAAGCTTTGCTTTTTCTGTGTTAATAACTTTACCTCGTAAAGGAAGAACAGCCTGAAAACGTCTGTCCCTACCCTGTTTGGCTGAACCTCCTGCAGAGTCCCCTTCCACCAAGTACAATTCATTTCTTTGTGGATTTCTGGATTGTGCAGGTGTAAGCTTTCCAGAAAGAACTGCATCAGTTCGTTTACGTTTTTTTCCACTTCTCGCATCTTCGCGTGCTTTTCGAGCTGCTTCACGCGCTTGATATGCTTTAATGGACTTTTTTATTAATAATGAACTTATATCAGGATTTTCCTCTAGAAAATAAGAAAGATGCTCAGAAACAATCGAATCTACGGACGATCTTGCTTCACTAGTTCCTAATTTACCTTTTGTCTGTCCCTCAAATTGGAGCATGTCTTCGGGAATTCTTACTGAAATAATCGCGGACAATCCCTCACGTATATCTGCACCATCAAGATTTTTATCCTTTTCTTTAAGAAAAGAAACCTTCCTGGCATAGTCGTTGAAAACTCGGGTCATAGCTGTTTTTGATCCAGCTTCATGTGTACCACCATCCCTGGTACGAACATTATTAACAAAAGAAAGAACATTTTCTGAGTATCCATCATTAAATTGAAAGGCAAAATCTACTTCTATTCCATTTTGAATACCCTCAAAACTAACTACGGGGTGTAAAACGTCTTTTTCTTCATTTAGATATTCAACAAAAGCTTCTATTCCATTTTCATAATGAAAAGTTTCATGTAAACTGTTCCGATCATCAATAATTTCAATTTTCAACCCTTTTAAAAGAAAAGCTGACTCTCTTAACCTCTCACATAAGGTTTCAAAATTATAAATGGTAGCAGAGAAAATAGTTGGGTCCGGTTTAAAATGAACGGTTGTACCGCTTTGGTTTGTTTTACCGACCTTTTCTAGTGTGGTTGCAGGTTTTCCACCTTTTTCAAAACGCTGTTCATAAACAAATCCATCTCTTTTAATGGTTACGACTAGCCACTCTGAGAGTGCATTGACAACAGATGCCCCTACACCATGCAGGCCACCACTTGTTTTATAGCCGCCTTGTCCAAATTTCCCGCCAGCGTGTAGAACAGTTAAAATTACTTCTGGAGTTGGTTTGCCAAGCTTATGCATCCCTGTTGGCATACCACGGCCTTTATCAACTACACTAATGGAATTGTCTTTATGAATTTTAACAACAATATGATCCCCAAAACCTGAAAGAGCCTCATCTACAGCATTATCTACAATTTCATAGACTAAGTGGTGTAAACCTCGTGTATCAGTTGAGCCAATGTACATACCTGGCCGTTTTCTAACTGCTTCAAGACCTTCAAGTACTTGGATGGCATCATCATTATATTCAAAAACTTGCTGATTTCTTGCCACTTAAATACCCCTTTCATTGCATAAAAAAGCGAATACGGTGTTTTTTTTCGATTTTCGCTTTTAATACCTCCGCCCTTTTCCTTCAAAAAGAAAACGAAATTTATTTTATTAATTTAATTCTTTCGCTTAAATCCTTAAAAATACCTCTTATTTTAAATAAATTAGAACAAACATTCCTGAAATTTAGTTTTTGGCGTCTATGCTATATTTTAGCGATTTATTTTGATTTGGCAAATGGAACTGCCGAAATAAACATGATTTTGTCATAAAGTGACCTTTTTCCTAAATACAAAGTCCTTAATATATTTTTCAATGGATTGGTCAAAAAAACATGAGGCCAAAGAAGGTCTCATGTTTTCGAAAATTCTATTTTGTAGCAGCATATTCGACTTTTATACACCTATCCATAATTACAGTATAACCTTTATTCTTTAAAAAATGGTATGCTTCTTCGTTTACAAGGCCAAGTTGTGCCCAAAATACATCTGCGTTAATTTCTGCAAATTCCTGTGCAACCTCTGGTAATTGTTCAGAACGTCTGAAGACATTTACGATATCCACATGTCCTTCAATTTCTCTTAAGGAACCGACTGCCTTAATCCCTAGCGCCTCATCAATTGTAGGGTTTACCGGTATTATTTCATATCCAGCCTGCTGCATCACTTTTGTTACTTGATATGAAGTCTTAGCAGGATTATTACTTAACCCAACTACAGCAATTCTTTTTGCCTTTTTTAGAATACCACCAATTTCATCACGGCTAGGAATTTCAATTGTCATCAAATCACTCCCATTTTCTTTATATTTTACCTTTTTTATAAAAAAAACAAAAGTGATTAAGATTAGATCTGGTACTGTTGTCATTTTAAATGGAAATAGATGGTCTTCTTTCCTCTTCTAAAAACCTAGGTACCAGAAGTAAAAACCTTGCTCCATCCCCAGTATTTTCAACCTTAATATTACCGCCCATCTTCTCCATTAGCATTTTTGACATATATAATCCTAGACCAGTTCCATCTGGCCTCGTAGTAAAATATGGTTCAAAAAGTTTAGGCAAATGGCTTGTTTCTATACCACCAGCATTATCAGTAATGCTAGCCTCAAAGTAAGAATCTATTTGATTGATTTTTACGATTATTGACCGGTATAGAATATTACGTTCAACAAAAATATCTCTTACATTCGCCAAAAGATTTAAAACGACTTGGCTAAATTCATTTGGAAAACCGTAACCAAAATGATGATCCCTATATTCAAATTCAACGTTAATATGATGATTCTTAAGGGTTGGAGAAAAAATGACCAGTGCATCATCAATAGACTCTTCAAGAGAAAAAAGATTTTTTTCTTTATTGGATCGATAAAATCTACGGAAGTCATCGATAGTTTGGGACATATGTTTAATTTGGACCATACTTTCCCTTGTAAACCGTTCAATATATTGTCTGTTTATCTCTCCAAATTCAAGCTCTTCTTTTACATCCTGAATCAATAGGGATAAATGATTAAGGGGGCTTCTCCATTGGTGTCCAATATTTGCAATCATTTCACCAATTGTAGCAAGCCTGGATTGACGAATGAGAAATAAGTCCTTTTGTCGATTTTTTTCGATTTCCTCATTCATCCGACGTTCCAGTGCTTCATACTTTTTTGCCAGTTCTCGATACCTTTCTTCACTTTTCCTTAGCCTATTCATTTAACTCACAATCCTTTAATAAAAGTCCTTATTGGGAAATAGAACTACAGTTTCGACCATTTTGTTTGGAATGGGCTAATGCCTGTTCAGCCGCGTTTATTAATTCCTTTTTTGATTTTTCAACTTTGTGCTCTGTGATACCAAAGCTGCATGTTAACTTCCCTATATTTTGGAAGTGAAACTCTTCGACTATGGTCCGAATGATTTCAGCTAGGGCTTTCCCCTCTTCTGCATTCTTTTCAGGGGCAAGCAGGATAAATTTATCTCCGTCCCATCGAGCAAATTGATCATTCTCTCCAATGCATTGCTGCACCATTGTGGATATTGTAGAAAGAACAATATCTCCTTCTTTGTTATTAAATTGTGTATTTATTTTCTCAAAATGATCAATATCAAATAAAAGAATGGAAAATGGGTAGAAATCCCGGTTTGCCTTTTCTATTTCATTCGTTAAAAGCACATCAAATTTTTGACGAGTGAAAATATTTGTTAATGGATCAATGCTAGCGAAAAGCTCTTTTCTTTGACTCTCTGTTTCAAGATCTGTTATATCCGTACATACAAAGAGAAGCTGTTTCCCATTTAGAATGGAAGAGGATTTCATGAAATAAATTCGATTTATTCCATCTTTTCCATTCCACTTTACTTTTGCAAATGTTTTTCCGTCTGAAATAAATTCGTTTACCCAATTCTTTTTATTCTTAGGATAAAAGTATTGAGAATCTTTGATAAAAAAGTCACTGATCAAAAAGTTTTCCGGAATTGAATGAGTTTTGTGCAACCCTGTAACAGTGGAAAATGCCTCATTAAATTCAACAATTTCATTATTTTCAATAGAAAAAATAATATTATCCTGTGAATCAAGAATTGCTCTAGTTAGATTTTTTTGTTTTTCTAGTTCCATTTCAAGCTGAATCTGAAAAATAGATTTTTGAATGGCCAGTAGAAATCGATCTAATTCAATTGGTTTTAAAATAAAATGATTTACATTATATTCAATAGATTGTATAAAAATTTCATTTTCATCATGTGCAGTCGTTACAATAATTTGTACTTTGTCATCTTGTTCACGAATTTTCCGAATCATTTCCAGACCATTTTCCTGGGACATTTTTAAATCGGTTATGACTAAGTCTGGGGTGTAGTTCTTATAAAATTGATAGCCGTCTTCTCCATTGCAGGCTACAAATACATGGCGGAATCTTCTTTTTAAAACTCGTAAAAGTTTTTCACGAGTGAAGGAATCATCTTCAATATAAAGCACCTTTATGTGAGGGTATTGCCTAACTTCTTTTGACATAATCATCACCTCTTCCCAAATACTCTTTCCAAAAATATGTAATAAACCGACCAATCATGTCCAATATTAGCCGGTATTTTTATCATGATATTTCTTCTAAATTAATTAAGATTATATGAGGAATTTTTCAATGATTCAATTCCTCATAAAATGATTAATCAATTCTCCATATTTTTGTAATAAAATTGCCCCTTTTTTTTCTTTATTTAGACAGAAAGTTTTCTTTAACAACAAAAAAACCCGTACTTTCGTAACGGATTCAATTATGTATTACAAAATTTGAGACAGAAGCTAAATTACAGTAAATTAAGCAATTGAATTTACCCCTTTTGGTAGAGGGCATCTACTTAAAAGTCACTCTAATTTCTTGCTCTTTAAATAATAGAAGAGTTTTCACCACAACTCTACTCAAATTTATGCCCGAGTTGTGGTATAAGGTTTGGACTGCCATTTAGTGTGATATAATGTTTTGTGCTCGAAGATTAGCTCGTTCGGATTTCCGGTTATTTTTTAGTATAGGCTTTTTGAGAATTTAAATCTAAAGCTGTCCAAGCGGTTTGATCAGCAAAATACCTTGCCCAGCTAGCAATACCAGCTAAATGGTATTTTCCATAAAGATCTGACCGTTTTTTTAAAGATAAATCATCCTCTATCCAAATTTTGTAGGTAGCATTCTCTTTTGCATTAAAATATTCGGCATAATTTTGTCCTGTTTTAGGATCATAGACAGGTGTTACCGCATATTCTTTTAGCCACTGTTTTACTTGATCCATGGTTAGTGCTTTAGATGACAACTCTTTCGTTCCGTCCGAATTTACTTGTTCTTTCCATAGTCTTGAATATAGTGGTACGCCCAGAACTAATTTTTGATTTGGCACCTTTGCCAATAGTTTTTGTAAATTGGATTCAACCCATGGCAGACTTGCAACACTGCCTGAACCTGAAGAACTTCCCCAATGCTCATCATAGGCCATGACTATCACGTAATCAACAATTTGAGAAAGCCTTTTCCTTTCGTAAAAAGAAGACCAGTCACTGTCTGCAGCTGAAAAAGTAATATCAATTGAAATAACTAAGCCAGCATCATGTAAAAATGGCGCAGCTTCTCTTAAAAATTGTGTGACAAGTGGCCCATCTTCTTGATGAACATTTTCTATATCAAAATTAATTCCTTGTAATTGGTATGCTTTGCTATACTGAAGAAGTTGAGAAATCAATTTTTGACGAGTTTCGTAGTCTTTTAAAGCTTCATGGGTTAGAACGGGATCAAAATGATTGGAGAAAAGTCCCCACACCTGATACCCCTTTGATTTTGCCCATTTCGAATAGTCTAGAGATGCTAAATTTTTAATGTTTCCATTCTGATCATTCAAAGAAAACCATGTAGGGGAAACAACGTTTACACCAGTTAATGTCGGTATTTTTGTATAGTCTGGGTTTTTAGAGTAAACCGCTTCCCATGTTAATTGGATAGGTCGGTTTATTTTTGAAAGTGTAAAAGGCTGTTTTATCTGAGTAATTTTAACTGTTTCCTTTTTACCCAATTTAACTATATCCTTTTTTAAATATCCGCTTATCCCATTTTCTTTCCGTACCAGATAAAAGCCGTCTTTTTCACCCTCTACCATCACAACTTCCTTCTTAAAAGTTTCTGCAGTATATGGTGATTGTAGGGATGGGCTTGTTCGAAGCCTAAGCCTTGCCCTATTCATTTCTTTTGTGGAAATGCTGCTACTTCTAAAGATTTCCCCATCATGTTGAATCCAAATGGCTTTTGTTCCATTTAATATTTTATATCGAATTGAATAATAAGAAAGAATAGAGTCTAAGGAAATATATTCTCTTCCTTGTATGATTGTAAAGGATGGTACTTGAAGCTTTAATGGATGAGTATTTTCAAAATAGGTTAATGAGTCCAAAGGTATTTGGATAACCTTGTTTCTCGTTGTGATAATAATAGACTTTGATTTTTTATCAAGCAAAATGCTATTATCTATTTTTTTTTGGACAAATGCCAGTGGAACGTAAATTTTCTTACCCTCTAAATGTGCATTTCCAACTTGACTGCCATTGAAGAGAATTGGATTCACACCATGAAAAAAGGCCTTTTTTTCGCTTGATGCGAATGGGTAAAATACTAAGATTGATGATAAAAGTAAAATTATGGTAAGTCCAAATCCTCCAATAATCCAAGGAAGAGGTTTTTTTTTGTTACTTACGTATTCAATTTCTGCCATGTTTCACTTCCCCCTCCATTCTATCGTAAGGTATTCATATTAAAATGAGAAGGCATTTTAATTAAATCTTTATTAAATACAAACTTGTCCTCTTTTCCCTATAAGTTATTACATGTTACAATAAGTAATAAGTGGATTATTTGAAGAAGGGATCTTATTAAATGATAGAAATTATTTTAGTTTTGATTGCAGCATATCTTCTTGGTTCGATACCGTCCGGTTTAATTATTGGAAAAACATTTTATAAAACGGATATCCGTGAGCATGGTAGCGGAAATTTGGGTGGAACAAATACATTTCGAACATTGGGTATCAAAGCGGGTATGGCAGTAACCATTTCCGATATTTTAAAAGGAACGCTGGCTGCTTCATTACCAATCCTTTTTATGGTGCATATTCATCCATTACTTGCTGGTGTTTTTGCTGTAATTGGACATATGTATCCAATTTTTGCAGGCTTTCGTGGTGGAAAGGCAGTGGCTACCTCTGGAGGCGTTCTACTATTTTATACGCCAATGATGTTTGTTATTGTACTTTTAATCTTTTTTTTGAGTTTATATTTAACTAAATATGTTTCCTTGTCCTCCATGCTAGCTGGTCTTTCGGCTATTGTTTATGCATTAATAATTGGTATCATTCACAAATTGGATATCCCGCTTATTATAGTGGTTTTTGTCTTGGTTTCATTTGTATTTTATCGACACCGTGCAAACATTAAGAGGATATTGAATAAAACAGAACCAAAAATAAAGTGGCTTTAAAGGAACCTAGGTTCTTTTAAAGCTTTTTTTATTTTGAGACAAACATTGTAAGTTTTTGGGTAATTTTGCTATAATTTATTTAAAATGTAATTTTTAAAAGTTTAAAATCTAATTCGAGAAAATTTTGGCGAATTATTTTGTTTCTTGTTGAATATAAATGGAAAGCATAGGAATTTGTCAGCTTTTAATTTATGAAAAGGATGGTCTTGATATGAATTTAGATGGTTTTTTTGTTAAGGAAGTTCCCTTCCCTTACTTTGTTTTAGATCAAAATCTAGAAATTCAAGAAAAATCAATTCAAGCCGAAAAATCCCTTCAAAATAAGAAATCTTTCATCGAATTAATTGACATTGAATATCAAAATGCACTCAGGGCTTTCCTTCAAAATCCTTTAGCAGAAGGCTACAAGGAAGCATTGCTTACCGAAAACAGTGGTTATAAGTTTTTTTATCAAATTTATAAGGCGGTTGATCAATACTCAAACATTCATGTTTATTGTTTACGGGTTAAGGCTGAACTTGCTGAAATGAACGATATGTTAGTAGCGGTAGAAAAAAAGCTCCTTCAATTTAATCGTGATTTAATTGAAAAAAAGGATTATATAGAGAAAACTGTAGAAGAAATGAATTATGTTGTAAATACAGTTGATCAGCATAATCACATTCAAAATTTAGCAGCAAGTATTGCACATGAAATTCGTAATCCTCTTACAACTGTTAAAGGTTTTCTTCAGCTTTTAAAACCATATTTACAGGAAATTGGTAAAGCGGAATATGCTGATGTAGCATTGGATGAAATAAACCGAGCAAATAATATTATTTATGAATTTTTAAATATTGCAAAGCCTCAAACATCCACTGTCCATGACATTTCAGTTAATAGGCTTGTAAAGGATATTGTAATGCTTTATGAAAGTGAAGCGATTTTGAGAAATATCCAAATTTTCACCTCCTTTTCTAATGTTGACTCTATGATTTCCATAGACCCTAATCAGCTTAAACAGGTACTTGTTAATTTAATAAAAAATGCAATGGAAGCATTGGATGATTGCTCTGCGTTGGATAAAACTATCCGTATTTCAACATCAGTTGACTCTGAAAATACTTTTATAAAAGTTTCAGATAGTGGCTGTGGAATGTCTGAAGCTACAATTGCTCGCCTGTTTACACCTTTTTTCTCAACTAAAGAAAAAGGGACAGGAATTGGATTAAGCCTTTGTAAAAAAATAGTCGAGGATAGTGGCGGTACTATTCTGCTAGAAAGCTTAATAGGAAAGGGAACAACCTTTACAATTTCCTTCCCAAGTTTAATAGTAGCTTTGACTAACTAAAATTTTCATTCACAAAATCTTACCATTCCTTTCACCCATATTGTTGTAAAATGGGAATAAATCAGTATGTGATCTGAAAGGAAGAAGATATATGAGCAGCCTAGTTGATAAAAGAAATCAAAATTTTTTCTTTTCCACATCCGTTTCAAATCAACAAACTGAGGAAGATGGATTTATTGTTGAATTTTATCCAGTGAATGAAAATTTATCTTCTAGTGTTGGACCTGCTATTACAACAAAAAATTTTGAAGAATTAATAAATCTAATTGAACAACTGGATGAATAAGAAAAGCGCAATCAACTTGTGTATCCTGTACTTCTGAGCTAGATAGTTCTTTAAGTTCCAATTCTTATCTTTCCGAAAAAAAACAGAATTTCCAAAAGGAAATTCTGTTTTTTAGATGGTTATGATTTGAAATTTACCTTTCCCCAAAACATCTTGTAAATGATCTAGCTTTGTATCATTAAAATATGGCAGATCCTTCTCATGAATTAAAATTTGCAATTCATCAAAATCATATAGTTGATCATTATTTAGCTTCCGCTCTTCCAGAGACAGATTTAATTTAGGACCACCTCAACCAATTCCCATGCTTAAACGTACATATAATGTTTCCTGTTCATTTCTTTTCTCTTTATTCAATATATCCAGTAAGATTTCTTTGGCACTTGCTGTAATCTTAAACATATAGAAATCCCCCAACTCATCTTAAAAAAGATGATTGTTTATTTCTCTAAATATTGTACGATTTCTTCACAAATTTCATGTGTTTTTAAAGCATCTATTGCCGTAATACTTGGTTTTATATCTTTTCTAATTGCTTCAGTAAATTCGGAAATAATTTGTTCAAAGCCTCGTTTATATAAAGTAGAGTCCCAATCATGAAAAGAATACTTTGTTTCAGTCTTATTTTGGCTTACCATCCATTCTGACAAATTAACAACCGTTCTTTTTTCGTTTGAGCCCATTATTTCTAGCTTTTCCTCCACGACTCCACTATCCCTATTCATTATAGCAAGTCCTATTTTACCCTTTGCGCTGAATTGTACAACAACTGAATATAGAAGTCCATCCTGTATTCTTCCATTAATGGTTGCCACTTCTATTTCATCGTTTAAAAGAAAGCGAACTGTATCAACGACATGGATGAAATCATCAAATATAAACGTACGAATGTCGGATGGAAGTAATTTCCTATTTTTTTGCAAAATAATCATATTTATATCATTCATTTTAGTAAGATCCTCATAAGCTGGTGCAAATCTTCGATTAAAGCCAGTCATTAAGATGACATTATTTTCTTCAGCTAGGTCTACCAGCTCTTTTGATGTTTGAAAGTCATATGTAATGGGTTTGTCAACATAAACGTGAATCCCTGCAGACAATAGTTGTTTTACAATCATATAATGTGATTCAGTAGATGAATGTACAAAAGCCCCTTGTATTCCAGCTTCAATTAAAGCTAAAAGGCTCTGATGAGTGTGTGTAAAACGATATTTATTACTTATATCAATAAGTTTTTCTTCATTTCTAGTATATAGATGCCATTCAATTTCTTTCAAGCTACTTACGACAGGGAGATATGCTTTTTGGGCAATATCCCCAAGACCAATGATCCCTATTTTTAACATGCAATTTCTCTCCTCGACAACTACCAAATATGTTCAAATAACCCTTCTTTTTTTAAGATCTCTACCTGTTTATCTCCAACCAAGTCAAAATGGGAATATCCATTTTGTCTATGGTCAATCCATTCCTTTTTTAACCCATATTTCTGTCCCCACAAAGCAAGCTTTTCGAGGTCATTACAACCCACCTTTGTCACTGTCTTGCATCCTGGGAATCGATCATCAAGCCAAAAATGGGTCAGAAAGGCAATTTCACCTTGATCAATTTTCCTTTTCCAATTTAGTAATTCTTGTTTTTTTATGCCAAAGGCCAATGAAATCACCACCTAACTGGTTATTTCCTTTTTGCTTTTTCATATGCTTCATGCCACTCAGGATACAATTTTCTAAAGGAAACAGGACGAAAATTTTCCTTCCTAATACAAACATGTTGAGAAAATCCAGTAACAGCTAGATCCCCGTTTTCCTTTAGAATTTCATAGCCATACGTACTCCGAAATCCATCATATTCCTCTATCCATGTCTTAACAATTGCTTTTTCCCCATATCTTAAAGGTTTTTTATAGGAGGCTTGTATATCTAGTACAGGTGAAATAATCCCGTCTTTTTCAAGTTCAGCATAATTAAAACCTAGTTCCTCGATTAAAGCGGTGCGTCCAATCTCCATCCAAATAAGGTAATTTGCGTGATAAACAACACCCATTTGATCAGTTTCTGCATAACGTACTTCTACTTCCTTCGTTGTAACTAGCATATTTGTCCTCCTTTTTCTAATTTATGAAACGCCTTTTCAACATCCTCTGCTTCTAAATACATAGCCTTATCCAGGAGTATTTCATTGTTACTCTCATCCATTAATCTCAAGGCCTGAACTTGAATCATTTCATCAACAAGGTTGGTTGCAAACCGCCCATTTCCATTATATTTCTGTTTGCTTAGGGTATCATGGATCAAGTTAACAGCATCCTCAGTTAGTTGATATTGATACCTGCTAGCATAGGTTTTGATTATCGAAAAAAGTTCATCTGCCTCATAATCGGGAAAGTGGAAAAACTTTTTAAATCTTGATACAAGACCAGGGTTACTGCCAAGCAACTTTTCAATTTCATTCGGATATCCAGCAAGGACTACAACAAGATTGTCATTATGTTTTGTCATTTCATCAACTAATGTATCAATTGCTTCTTTTCCAAAATCACCAGGTGTTTGTCCTAACAAAGAATATGCTTCATCAATGAATAAAACTCCCCCTAGTGCCTCTTTTATCTTTCTCCTGGTTTTATCTGCTGTTTGCCCAACATATCCGGCAACAAAATCAGCCCTGCTAGATACGATTAAATGGCCACGTTTTAAGATTCCACATTCCTGAAGTAGCTCAGAATAAATTTTAGCTACAGTCGTTTTTCCAGTTCCGGGATTTCCGGTAAAAACAGAATGAATCTGAATTGGAACGGTTGGCAGTCCTTTATTTCTCCTGAATTGCTGCATCTTAACAAAAGAAATGAGGGAACGCATTTCTTCCTTAAGGGAATTCAAACCGATTAATTGATTTAGTTGATCAAAAGGAGGTTCCTTTTTTTTATTTTTTATCACTAAGAAATCTGTTCTTTCCAAAAGTGTATAGTACAGGATGTCCTGATCTTTTCTTTGTTGATTTGAGCCTTTTTTGAAAATAGCATCTAAGATAATATTTCGGGCCGTTCTTGCATTTCCAAAGGTTTCGTCAACCCTTTCCTGTTCTAGGCGATAACTAATTTCCTTTTTTGCCTCATCAGATAAAATAAAATCATTTTCTTCAGCTACATTTTCAGCGATTTGAACTAATTCCTCATTGGAATAATCTTGTAGTTGAATAAAATTAGATTGTGGGAAACGGCTTCGTAATCCTGGATTGGCATTTAAAAACATTCTCATCTCTTCTGGATAACCCGCCAAAATGACCGCGAATTTTCCTTCGTACTCATTGCTGGTCATAAGTGATACAAGAGTATCAATGACTGTTTGACCATAATCATTACCGGTTTGGCCTTCCCTTTTTAAGCTATAGGCTTCATCAATAAAAAGAACACCACCAATAGCTCGTTCAACAATAGCTCGTACATTTTCTTCTGTTTGTCCAACAAAAGCTCCAACTAATTGAGATCGGTCTGCTTCAATCACTTCTTCTCTAGGTAATACACCCAGTTCATGATAAATTTTAGCAAGTAAACGAGCCAACGTTGTTTTTCCAGTACCAGGATTCCCTGTTAAAATCATATTAAGGCTGAGTTCATCCTTTGTTTGGAACCCTTTTTCTTTTCGTTCCTTTTGGTATTTTAAAAATCTGTAAAAATTATTAACTCTAGTCTTAACTAAATTCATTCCAATCATTTTATTTAATTGGTCCAAGGCTATTTCATTTTTACGATCTTCATTTTTGCTTTCTTCCTGAAATAATGAATGCCACTGTGATTGAATTTCCTCAATTTTAGTTTGGTGCTGTTTTAGATTTTGATAATGACTTGAATTATGAAAAACTCCTGTTACGGATTCATCAAACTCTTCAGTGGCACGTAAAAGTGCGACAGTTTCTTCAATAATGTTGGAGAGTAATTCTGACAGTTTCTCATATGTTTCAGAAAAATCCAAGTAATCCATACTTAATGCCATTTTTTGCTTTTTATGAAGATCCTCTAGCTCATCTTCTGCTTCCTCTAAAAAAGTATGGCAAATTTGTATGTATTGCTCTGCAAACTTCTTCTTAGCAGTTCGATTATCAGATTCTCTAATTGATGGGAATGTAAGGATATCTAATATATTTTGTTTCTTTTTCCATTCGTATTGAACCATAAATTGATTAGCTTTAGTATTTTCATGGTCGATTTGAAGTGCTTCTTCCATCCATGAAAGTGCCAATGAATCATTTTTGTTTTTCCCAATTCTTGAAAAGGCTGCAATGGTTAGAATTAATGACTTTAAAGATGGCTCTTCTATCTGTTTCATATAGGAAAATAATTGATTTTCGTTAGAAATAAACCCTTTCTTTTTTAATTCCGCCTCCCAATTTGAGATTTTTTCATCTATATTCATAAATTGGATATGTTGATCCACGATTATCACTTCTTCTGTATGAATTTCATCCTTTATCTTAACACAAATAGAGAAATGCGACTAAAGAAAAAAGTCCATTCCAATTTCGGAATAGACCTTCTTTATTATTTATTTAAAGCTATTTTCACTGGCATTTGCTTCATCTTTTACTTCAGAACGCATGGCCTCTAAGCTTTCACGTCTGCGTTGATTCTTGGCTTCAACATTTTGACGTTGCTCAGCACTATCGCTAAATTCAAGTGTCTCTTCGGCTCTACTTATATTTTCTTCAGTATTATGAATCATGGACTGAAGTTTTTCAACATTATCGCTTCGATCATCTGGCTTTGGTTTGTTTTGGTATTCCATTTTTGTTCCCTCCTAGTTTCGTAAATGGTACAGATATAGTTTGTATCCAGCCTTGAAAAAATATCACGAAAAAATATGGTTAGTTTTTTGAAAAAAAAATAAAAAAGACTCGTAACACACGAGTCTTATCGATTTCATTCACCTTTTGTTTGAATTACTTGGGCGTGTTTGCCACTTGTATCCTGCATCTGTTTTCCTTTATTTCCACCAAAACCGCGTGGTTGGGTTCCAATATGGTTAGGAACAAATTGCTTACTATCTTTTTTTGGATTACTCATAACATGATCCCTCCTCATTAATATCATGACCATTGAAGGGTGAGAACATGTTTGGTAAACAATGAGAAATTACTCAGCTTTACCGAGTCTCTTTTGTTCAATACGCTGCTCAATTTTTTCTAAAGCTGCGTGGTCTTTTAAAAGTTGTGTTTTATTTTCAGATACTAGCTCTGCAAAAGAACGCTTTCTAGGTTTTCTCATCTAAATCACCTTCCTTAATAATATTCTAACAGTAATTATGTCCGTAAACGCTCTCAATTATTACAAATTTGCGAAAATTAAATTGTATTTTTATCTTTTAAAAAATGAAAAAGAACATTGCATCAATGTTCTTTTTCATTTTACTTTAAATTGTCTGTAAATTTTTTCATCATATCGAGTGTCATACCGCCCGTGTATTTATTCTGTATAATCCCCTTTTGATCAATAAAATAGGTAGTAGGAATAGCAAGTATTTGATACGTCTTATTTACACTTCCATCTTTGTCTAACAGAATCGGAAATGTAATCCCATCTTTTGCTGCAAATCCCTTTACATCATTCTCTGGATCTATATTAACCGCAATCAACACTAAATTAGGATCTTTTTGTTTATAGAATTTCTCCATTTCCGGCATTTCCGCTTTACATGGAGGACACCAAGTTGCCCAAAAGTTTAGCATTACTTTTTTTCCTTTTAAATCAGAAAGTTTTACAGTTTCCCCTGTTAAGGTCGTTAATTCAAAATCGGGTGCTTTAGCTCCAATTTTCAAACCATTACTTTGTGTGGAGGCCGTATCCGTATTTTTTGGTGTATTTGGTTCCGTTTTCTTATCCATAGCCTGGACAATTGCTACAGTAAGTAATGAAATAAGTAAAACAGCAGCAATAACCTTTTTAATCATGCTAGGTCCCCCTTTATGTTCTCGAATAAAATGTGCTAAATTGATTTTACACTATCTTGTTAGTTGAAATAAAGGTTTGTTATGTCTAAATCATGCCGAAAATGTGACGAAATCCTAAAAAATGTGAAAAACACCATGCTCCAATGAACATGGTGTTTTATAGATGGAAAATTATGCTTGTAATTTTTCGCGAAGAACCATTTGAAGGATACCACCATGACGATAGTAATCGATTTCTACTTCTGAATCAAATCGAACAACAACTTCGAATTCTTTCTTATTGCCAGCTTCATCAGTAGCAGTTACCTTCAATAAATCACGAGGTTTTACATTTTCGCTAACATTGACATCAATCGTTTCTGTTCCTGTTAATCCTAATGTATCCGCGTTCTCTCCTTCTTTAAACTGAAGTGGAAGGACACCCATTAAAACAAGGTTAGAACGATGGATACGTTCGAAGCTCTCAGCGATGACTGTTTTAATACCTAAAAGGTTAGTACCTTTTGCTGCCCAGTCACGAGAAGAACCCATTCCGTAATCTTTACCTGCTAGAATGGCAAGACTTGTGCCATCTTGCTTATATTTCATACAAGCATCATAGATAGACATAACTTCATTTGTTGGCCAGTAAGTTGTTACTCCACCCTCTGTACCAGGTGCAATTTGGTTACGAATACGAATGTTTGCAAAAGTACCTCTTGTCATAACTCGGTCATTACCACGACGTGACCCGTAAGAGTTAAAATCACGTGGTGATACACCATTTTCTTGAAGGAAAAGACCAGCAGGAGTTTTAACTCCGATTGCACCTGCTGGAGAAATATGATCCGTAGTAACGGAATCTCCAAATTTGCCTACTACGCGCAAGCCTGTAAGTGGTTGAACTTCACCTGGATCACGAGATAGACCTTCAAAGAATGGAGGGTTTTGAATGTATGTTGATGAATCATCCCAAGAATATAAGGCATCATCAGTCGTTTCAATTTCGTTCCAACGTTCATTGCTGTTGAATACGTGTTCGTATTCTTTTCTAAAGATTTCAGGTGTAACAGTTTTCAGTACTAGTTCTTTGACCTCTTCTTGTGTTGGCCAAATATCTTTTAGGAATACATTATTGCCATCTTGATCTTTACCAATTGGATCATTGTTTAAGTCAATGTCAACGGTTCCGGCAAGAGCATAACCCACAACAAGTGGTGGTGATGCAAGGTAGTTGCCTTTTACTAAAGCATGAATACGGCCTTCAAAGTTACGGTTACCAGAAAGGACAGAGGTAACAAGTAAATCGCTATCGATTATTGCTTTTTCAATTTCTTCTAATAAAGGACCGGAGTTACCGATACATGTAGTGCAGCCATAGCCTACTAGGTTGAATCCTAGGTTTTCTAGATATTGAAGTAATCCAGCATTTTCTAAATAATCAGTAACAACTTTAGATCCTGGTGCCAAAGAAGTTTTAACATATTTTGGAACCTTTAATCCTTTTTCAACAGCTTTTTTAGCAAGTAATCCTGCTCCAAGCATTACATATGGGTTAGAAGTGTTCGTACAGCTTGTGATGGCAGCAATAGCTAAATCGCCAGTTTTCATGGTTACTTCTTCACCATTAAATTTGATTGTTGCAGTTTTTTCCAGTTCATTTGGTTTTGCACCAAATCCTTGGTTACCTGCTGGAGATTGAAGAGCTTTATGGAAAGCTTCTTTCATTTTTGATAATGGAATTAAATCCTGTGGACGTTTTGGCCCTGCAAGATTAGGTTCAATATCTGTAAGGTTGACTTCAAGATTTTCTGTATATACTGGATCTACGGAGTCAACAGTTAAGAATAAACCGTTTGCTTTGCTGTATGCTTCAACCACTTTAATATGGTCTTCATCACGACCTGTTAAGCGCATGTAGGAAAGTGACTCATCATCAACTGGGAAGAAACCACATGTTGCACCATATTCAGGAGCCATGTTTGCAATAGTTGCGCGATCTGCAAGGGTTAATTTCGCAACACCAGGGCCATAGAATTCTACAAATTTTCCAACCACACCATGTGAACGTAGAACTTGAGTAATTTTAAGTGTAAGGTCAGTTGCAGTAGTACCATTGGGTAATTCACCAACTAATTTAACCCCAATTACTTCAGGTACAGGGAAATAAGATGGCTGACCAAGCATACCTGCTTCTGCTTCAATACCGCCAACTCCCCAACCAAGTACACCAATACCATTAATCATAGTTGTATGAGAGTCTGTTCCAACTAAAGAATCTGGGAATGTTTCAAGCTCTCCATTTTTTTCAACAACCTGAACAACATTTGCAAGATATTCTAGGTTTACTTGGTGAACAATACCAGTTGCAGGTGGAACAGCACGATAGTTATCAAATGCTTTTTGAGCCCAATTTAAAAATTTATAGCGCTCCATATTGCGTTCAAATTCTTTTTCCATATTTAATTGGAGTGCTTCATTTGTACCATATTTGTCTACTTGAACGGAGTGGTCGATTACTAAATCAACAGGAATTTCTGGATTGATTTTATCAGGATCTCCACCCATATCTGCCATAGCTTTTCTTAATGATGCAAGATCTACAACTGCAGGTACCCCTGTGAAATCTTGTAAAATAACTCGTGAAGGTTTAAATGGAACATCTACATCTCTTTGTTCAGGTGTATTCCATTTCGCTAAATTTTCAACGTGCTCCTTTGTAATAACACGTCCGTCCAATTGACGAAGTACTGATTCAAGTAAAACCTTAATAGAGTATGGTAATTTTGAGACTTTGCCAACTCCAGCCTCTTCCAATGCGTTTAATCGATAGTAATGATAGGTTTTCCCATCCACATTAAATGAGGAACGTGCATTAAAAACATCATTTTTCACCATAAACTTTTACCCCTTCCCAAAAAAAATCTGCAAATTGTCGAAAAGTTTGAATTTTCCCATCCATGTACACTTTTCTCACAATTACAATATAATACAACAACTCATATAAGTAAATAACAAGAAAGTTATTGCTTTTGATAAGTTTTTCTTATCTTGTCTATTGCATTTTTACAAAAGATGTATGAAATCAAAGTCAAATCATAAACTTTTCTTTTTCGTTCCTTACGATATTATGACTATTTATTATGGTAAAAAAACTTTCTTTCAACATTTTTTTCTTAAAGTTAGAAAAAATAATTATAGGAGGTGATTATTGATGGTAAAGAAAAAGTCAAATCATGTAATTCCTGGGATGAATGTAGCCAAAAGTCAAGGTATGGGAGCAGGTTTTAATGAAGAAATGGGAAATGAACCACTATCAATAAAAGAGAAAATGAACAACAAAAAGAAAAAGAAGAATCAATAAAAATGTAAAGGCAGGGATTAAATGACCCTGCCTTTACATTTACTCAAAATTATTTACCTCACTAACCATCTTTTGTAAATCCTGCTGAAACGTTTGAAGTTGAGCCTTTTGATGTTCTGTTGCAACTTCTAATGCATTTTCAATTTGTTGGTAGGCTTCATTTACTTCTTCTTTCAAATGATTTAATTGATGCCCATAAGAACTGCTGTCCTTCACAATTTCAACATAAAGCTCTTCTGCATTTTCCATGCTTTGCTGAGCTGCTTGAAAAGCAAGTTGCTTATCTTTATGGTAAGGCATTTTATTTGTTTTATTATTCACTTTATTTTCACTCCTCTTAAATGAAACCAGTATACGGTTAAATTGTGCAAAAACACTTAAAGTATACGAAGAATAAAATAAGTGGTTAATTCTCATCCTAACCATTAGGAGGGTGATATTTTGTGAATAAAAACGATAGCAAAGATATGCGCCGTAATGCGCCAAAAGGAAACCAGTCCGGGCAGCCACAGCCTCTAAGCGGATCACATAAAGTAAAAAACAGACAACATACCCGTGCAAAACATAACTCTCATCATGATATGTAAAAATGTAGGGGCCAATGCAATTGGCCCTTTTCTTCTAGAGACTGGAAAGTCCATCTATGACTAAATTTTCTTCACTTTCTAAAACAGTTCTTAAATCAATAAGAAATTCATCTTTTTGAATTCTACCAATAATGGATGGGTTTGTTTCTGTTCTTAATTTTCGTGCTAACTGTTCTGCTGAATAGGAATCATGCTTTAATGCAATTAATTTGGTTGGTAAAGTTACTTCAGGCATTGTTCCACCACCAACCTGGCTTGTTCCATCTAATAAATTTACTTTGAAATTTGTTGTGTTTTGAAGAAGATTGAATATAAATTTTGATGCTCTTTCTTCCAAATGATCAATGGACTGTAACATATCACGAATGGTAGGAATGTTTTGAAAACCAACTTCTCCCCGTGCATAGTCCAGCAAAGTTCCTTCAAGTGCGGCTAAAGTCATTTTATCAACACGAAGGACCCTGGCTAACTGATGTTTTTTAAGGCGGTCAATTAAGTATTTTTTGCCTGCTATAATTCCTGCCTGTGGACCTCCTAACAGTTTGTCTCCACTAAACGTCACAAGATCTGCTCCCAGGTCAATTACTTCTCTTACGACAGGTTCTTCACCAATCCCTTGTTTTTGAAAATCAAATAGTGCTCCACTTCCCAGATCTTCATAAAAAATGAAACCATCGTTATTTTTAGTTAGTTGTATAAGTTCTATGGTTTCAACGGATTCAGTAAAGCCGATTACTTTAAAATTACTGGTATGAACCTTCATGATGATAGCAGTTTCAGGTGTTATTGCCTGTTCATAATCAAAAAGATGTGTTTTGTTTGTAGTACCAACTTCAACGAGTTTTGCACCACTCTCTTCCATGATAGATGAGATTCGAAAAGATCCCCCAATTTCTACAAGTTGGCCTCTTGAAACAATAACTTCTCTATTTTCTGCAATGGCTCTTAAAACTAAAAAAACAGCGGCAGCATTGTTATTTACAATCATTGCAGCCTCAGCACCAGTTAAATCTTTAATTAATTCCTCAACATGACTATGCCGGGAACCACGCTCACCTTTTTCAAGATTGTATTCTAGATTGGAGTAGTTTTGAGCAGTTTCTACAACATGAGCAACCGCTTGATCACTTAATCTTGCTCTGCCTAAATTTGTATGTAAAATGGTTCCAGTTGCATTGATAACTCTCTTTAAAGTATATGAAAATTGTTTTACCAGCTTATTTTTTAACATGGAAAATAAATCATCTATAAAATCTGGTGTTCCCGGTACTCCATGATTCCAATTGTTAGCTAAAATGAGGGTCCTAATTTCATCTAAAACTTCCTTTAGGAAATTAGTTAATTCAGGAAAGTTAATATTGTTTTCTTCTAATAAACTTAAAAAATGAGCATGGTTTTGAAGCTCATGTACAGCTGGAATCGAACGAAGCCATTCTTTCATTAAGAAAACTCCCTTATTATCTATATAGGACAATTATAACATTTTTCACATTTTACTGCTGTTTGAATAAAATAAACCAGGCAAGGAGGTGATAAGGATGTACACTGGGGAAGAAGAGAAGTTTGTTAAGAATGAGGAAATGGAAAAGTGGTTAAAGAATTTTTTTCTGGACCCATTAACTTCTCATTTTGATCAAACACAATTTCAGATTGACATTTATGAAACAGAAATGGACTGGATTCTTGAAGCTATCCTTAGTGGATACCAAACATCAGATATTACTGTTTTTGTTGAAGGCAAAAAACTTATTATTACTGTTGTGTCCTCTGTCCTGTTGGCTAACAAAAAACGAATTCGTATTATTGAATTTCCATTTCCAATCATGAAACAGTTAGTGACAGCATCCTTTTATAACGGTATTTTAGAAATTTTTATTTCCAAAACTGAAAAGGGATTAAATAAAAATCGATTTATAACGTTGCCATAAGGATTTTTTATTAGTTTACATAACAATATTATAGAACACTTATTGTTTCTATAATATTTTCTCTTCCATTCTATTCATTCTTTTTTGTTTTATTGATAACCATTAGAATTTCTCCTCCTTGGTCAATTCATTAATAATATAATCGTTTGTACATTGAAGTTGTTGCGGAATGTCATAACGATTTGAATTCAATCCAAAGTAATAAGTAGTTTTTGGTTCTCCATACGATATATGTTTCAGCTGGCTAGTTTGTCCTGTTAATTTCAATAAAAGTCTCTCGTAAAATTCAGCTTCAGTTATCTTATCAACTGATCTTAGGTGAATGATTCCTTTCAGTTCTTTTTCAATCATAAACCTAAGTTGTTTTGCTAAAAGAGTATCCAAGAGGTTATCACGTATTAAATTACGATAAACATTGATTACTTGATTTTTTTGAACTCCTTCTTTGACAATATTCATCCTAAGAGATTCTTTCCCCCATATAGAAGGTATTCGAATAATAACAGCCCGTTCGCCTAACATTTCTCTTACTATATTTTCAGCTTGAATTTTGTAGTTTCCATAATCTGACTCAGCAAAAGGAATATCAATTTCAGAATGGAATCTTGAAAAATCACCATCAAAGACATTTGTAGTAGAAAAAAAGTAAAGAATTGTATGGGAGTCTACAAGTTGTAACGCCAATTCTTTATGAAATTCTAATTGTTGAGAAAACTCACCTCTCAAACAAGAAATGACTATATCTGGTTTTACGGATTGAATCGTTTCTCTTAGTTTTTCTATTTGTCCAACATGTAGTTGAATCTGCTTTTTAATAGGGAGTTTAATGGTAGATGAAACATATGACCCATAAACCTCGAAAAAATCTTTACATTCTTTGGCTATAGCTGTTCCAACTAGCCCACTTACACCTAAAATTAGCATTTTCTTCATTTCAAACACCTCCAACTATAAGTTCTACTTTTCAATTTATAATTCCTTTCTTCATTCAATTCCTTTGTTAACATCTTATTAATAACTTTGCTTAATCTGTTCATATTTTTTATAAAAGAAAAGCAGTAGATTCATAAAATCCACTGCCTTCCTCTTATTTTATTAAGTTTTATAATGTCTCCATTTTTTTAATAATCTCTTCTACTTCAGGGAAAATACCCGTTTCATCCTTAGAATATATTTTATTCTCATTAACCGTAACTTCAAAAACTCCTCCGGAACTTGGGATGAGCTCCATTTTTCCTATATCCCTGCGAAAATGATTAAATAAGTCTTCTGCGAAACTCGCAGCTTTTGGCGCGTAATTTCATTGCATGCAAAATTCAACAGTTACTTGAAATCTACTCATGAAACTATCCTCCTTCTTACTATCCTTATAGTAAAAAAATATTAGATAATCTAAACTTTGGCAATTATTATGCCTCGTGAAATGCGAAATATTCGAGAAAGGGTTATACTGATATCAGGAGGTGGACAGACTTGAGTGAACATGAAAAAATTCGCCTAACCTCTTTGTCTTCGAAAGCTGGTTGAGGCTGTAAAATTGGTCCTGAGGACCTGGCGCAAGTTTTGCGTCTATTACCGAAACAAGATCCTGTTCCGGAATTGCTGGTAGGTCATGAAACATCAGATGACGCCGGTGTTTATCAATTAACAGATGAAATTGCCTTGATTCAAACTGTAGATTACTTTACCCCAATCGTGGATGATCCGTATATGTTTGGTCAAATTGCAGCAGCAAATGCTTTAAGTGATGTCTATGCAATGGGCGGTGTACCTAAAACCGTACTAAATATTTTAGGATATCCCATTAAGAAACTAGGGGCTGATATGTTATCAGAAATCCTTCGAGGTGCAGCAGATAAAGTTAAGGAAGCTGGGGCAGTAACTGTTGGTGGACATTCTATTGATGACACTGAACCAAAGTTTGGCCTTTCCGTTACCGGAATCGTACATCCGAAAAAAGTATGGAAGAATATCGGAGCTATACCAGGTGATGTCCTTGTTTTAACAAAGCCTATTGGTGTTGGAATCATTACAACAGGGATTAAAAGAAGTGTTGTTACACAGGAGCAAGAGCAAATTGTTACCGATGCAATGGCAATGTTAAACAAGACTGCCGCTGATATTTTAGGTAAATTTCAACCGCACGCTGTTACTGACGTTACTGGATTTGGGCTTTTAGGACATGGAAGTGAAATATCCCGTGGCAGTCATGTTAGCTTTGAATTAAGTTTATCTAAAATCCCTGTTTTAGAGGGTGCCTTTCAGCTTGCACGGGATGGAGTAGTACCTGGAGGATCGAAATCAAATCATAAATGGTTAGAAAATGATGTTCATTATGAAAACATATTGCCAGAAGAACAACTGGTTCTTTGTGATGCTGTAACTTCAGGGGGATTGCTTGCTTCCCTGTGTGAAGAAGAAGCCCTTCAATATGTAAATGAACTTCAAGAAAACGGGTTAATGAGTGCTTCCATCATTGGACGAGTTACCGATAAAAAAGAAAAACTAATTTATGTAAACAGGTAAACGAGCATCAACAGATATAAGGGCTGACTCCAAGAGAAACATTTTGAGTCAGCCCTGTTTTTTATAATAATTCTATCCATTTCCAATAAGTAAAGGAAAATAAAACGAAAAGTGCATATCCGATTAACGTTAATACGATACCTGTTTTAATAAAGTCCTTTGATTCAAAGGTACCTGTCCCATAGGCTAGCATATTTTGCGGGGCATTAACAGGTAAGATAAATCCAAATCCTATTGCAAACTGGGTAATTAATACAATTCCCATCCCGTGTATTGTACCAGGGTTTTCCATTCCTTTTACAAAGGCAATTACGACAGGTATTAAGGTTGATGCAAGGCTGGTCGCACTTGCAAAGCCAAGGTGAATGAGAATAGTAAATGCTGTCAGGATAATGACAAGTAAAACAATAGATAAATTAGCAAGTCCAAATTTATCAAAAAAGACTTTTGCTAGCCATGTAGCCCCATTTGTCTTTAATAACACAGTACCTAAGGAAATCCCTGCAGCAAATAAAATAACAGTTCCCCATGGGATAAGTTTTTCTACCTTTGACCACTTTAAAACGCCAATCCCTGGAGCAAGCATGATGGCTACAACTAATAAAACAATGGTAGTGCTGTCGAAAGAATGTAAAATGTCTTCTGTAGCCCATAAAACTAGAGCAGCAAATGCAATAATTAGTAAGCGAATTTGAGATCCGGTCATGGATCCAAGTTCTTTTAATTGCTTTTTGACTACTTCTTTTCCTGATTTGATTCCCTTCTCATCTGGACGCATAAAAACCATAAGTACAAAATAAAGAACAATTGTCATGATAGCTGACCATGGTGCTGCGGCTAGAAACCATTTTACCCACGATACATGATAAGGAAAAGCCTTTTCAATGAAATTGAGTCCAACCATATTTTGCGGGGTAGCTGTTTTAATTCCTATACTCCAAATTGTTGCCGTGTGGGCGGTTGCTAACAATAGCAAAGCAGATAACTTACTTTCCTTTTGTAATCCGAAGGCAGATACCATTCCAAGTATGATTGGAATCATTGCCCCTACCCTTGCAGTCGGACTTGGAATAAACATTGCTAGTAAAATCCCCACAACAATAACACCAAACAAAATTCCTTTAACGGATGAACCTACTTTTGAAAGTACAAGGAGAGCAATTCTTTTATCTAACCCTGTTTCTTGCATGGCGGCGGATAAAAACAGTGCACCTGCTACAAGCGCGACTGCCCCGCTGCTAAACCCAGATAGAGACCATTCAAGTGCAGTTTTTGTTCCTATTAAATCGCTTCCACCCTTCATTGTGGGGCTCAAACCAATCAGAAAGGTTAAAAGCACTATAATAAATGCTGCACTAACCGGATATGTAACTGCCTCTGTCACCCATAACATAACTGCAAATGCTAAAACTGCAAGAGCTCTTTGACCAGCTATAGGTAATCCAGCAAATGGAGGTAGCACTAAAATGACAATTAAGACAAGAAAGGAAAGAACAATTGCCGTCCATTTTGTCTTTTTTGGTTTTTCTTCTTTTTTCATGCTTATTTCCTCCTATTTCACTGCTCGTCTATATAGTTTAGTGTGAAAAGAAGGAAAAAATGTTCCATTAAATGTGAGAAATCGAAAATTTTATGACAATTTTAGGAAGCATTTGTTATTTAATTTGTAAAGAAAAAAAAGAATCCTGGTAATCCCAGGATCCTCACTATTTATAGTTTTTGTCGAAGTTTTTCAATCATGTCTTTCGTCATTTTATTTAAATCATAATCAGTATTAAAGCCCCATTCCTCTTTAGCGGCAGTTGCATCAATTGAATTTGGCCAGCTGTCCGCTATTTTTTGGCGGATGGGATCAACATTATAGCTGATCTCAAAGCCTGGAACGTTTTTTGCAATTTCGGCCGCGATTTCCTCGGGATTGAAACTCATTGCTGTTACATTAAATGAATTCCGGTGAATAAGCCTTCCTGGATCAGCTTCCATCAAATCAACAATCGCGTTTAAAGCATCAGGCATATACATCATGTCCATATATGTGCCTTTATCAATATAAGAAGTATATTTTCCATTTTTTATGGCTTCATAGTAGATTTCAACTGCATAATCAGTTGTACCCCCACCAGGAAGAGCAACATAAGAAATTAATCCTGGAAAACGTAGTCCCCTTGTATCAACACCAAATTTATAATAGTAATAATCTGCTAGCAAGTCCCCTGCTACCTTATTTACCCCATACATGGTGGTTGGGCGCATGATTGTGTCTTGTGGAGTATTGTCCTTCGGTGTTGTTGGACCAAAGGCTCCAATTGAACTTGGGGTAAAAAATTGTGCGTTTAGTTCTCTTGCTGTCTCAAGTGCATTCATTAACCCACCCATATTCAAATTCCAAGCAAAAACGGGTTTTGCTTCCGCGGGAGCTGATAACAGTGCAGCCAAATGCATAACTGTATAAACATTATATTTTTTTGCTACTTCTACCATGGTCTTTAAATCTGTAACATCAACGATTTCAAATGGGCCGTCTGAGAATGCTTCACTATCGTTTTTTTTAATATCAGTTGCCACCACATAATCTGCTCCATAAAGTTCACGAAGCTTCAAGGTTAATTCTGAACCAATTTGACCTAAGGCTCCTGTAATCATGATTCGCTTCATCGATTTCTCCACCCTTTTTCCAATTAAATAATACCTAATTCTTTACCCACTTTTTCGTAAATAGAAATAGCTTTATCCAGTATTTCTTTCGTATGCGCAGCTGTTGGCATATTACGCACACGACCGGTGCCTTGCGGAACAGTTGGGAAAACAATTGCTTTTGCATAGACACCTTCTTCATTTAACCTTTTTGAAAATTGCTGTGTAAGCTTTTCATCGCCGATAATGCATGGTGTAATGGGGGTTTCGCTTTTTCCGATATTAAAGCCTAAATCCTTTAAGCCTTTTTTGAGATAGTTCCCATTTTCCCAAAGACGTTCGTTCAGTTCAGTACTTTCCATTAAAATTTCAATTGCAGTCCGACTTGCAGCCACATCTGCAGGTGTTAGAGAAGTAGAAAAAAGGAATGGACGGCTACGTACTTTTAGCCAGTCAATTAAATTCTTTTTACCGGCAACATATCCCCCTACAACACCAATTGCTTTAGACAATGTTCCAATTTGGAAATCAATTTTATCTGAAAGACCAAAATGTTTTACAGTTCCTGCACCACTACCTAAAACACCAGAGCCATGGGCATCATCAACATATGTAATAAGATCAAATTCTTCAGCTATTTTTACAATTTCAGGTAATAAGGCTACATCGCCGTCCATGGAGAAAACACCATCAGTAATGACCATGAGTTTGTTGTATTTTCCCGATTCTTTTGCTTCTTTCGCTCTTGATCTTAAATCTTCCATATCGGAGTGTTTAAAGCGAATAATTGTAGCCCTTGATAAACGGCAACCATCAATAATGGAAGCATGGTTTAATTCATCTGAAAGGATCCCATCATTTTTATCCATGACAGCTGAGATTGCAGCCATGTTACAATTAAATCCAGACTGGTAAGCAATTGCTGCCTCAGTATGTTTGAATTCAGCCAATTTTTCTTCTAATTCAACATGAAGCTTTAAGGTTCCATTTATGGTTCGTACAGCTCCTGCACCCACCCCAAATTCTCTAATTGCCTCTGTGGCTGCTTTTTTAAGCCGTTCATCAGTGGCTAAACCCAAATAATTATTAGAGGAAAGATTCACCAGTTCCTTTCCATTTATTCGAATGATAGGACCATTTGGACTTTCTAGAGGATCAATCACGTTGTACAAACCTTTACTTTTTAAATCCTCAAGATTTTCGTTTAAAAATTGCTCCAACATTTTACTAGACATCCAATTTTCCCCCTTGTTCCTTTTTCATCATTTTGTCATTATTATAAATACAATTGTATTTCTGATACGTACACCAAAATAAGGGACAATTGCTATTATTAAAGCATTTCTAGTTTTTAGTTTATCATATCTTTTAATTATTTGTGCATATCTCGTGGACAATTTTTTAAAAAAATTTTTGCTCCTTTTTTAGAATATCCAAAGATAGTGTTGTTATTTTTACAGGCTTTCGTAAAAAAATCAACACAGTCATTATATGCGAACGTTTTCATTTTTTTTTATTAAAATATACGGAAAAAAACATTGAAATTCCGATTTGGCATGCTATAATCAAACTAAATTTATAAAGCACTCATATAATCGCGGGGATATGGCCTGCAAGTTTCTACCGGAATGCCGTTAACATTCTGACTATGAGTGGGTACAGAGATTAAACGTTAACTTAAACGTTTATTTTCCTTTCCTTTTGGTTACAAGAACCCAAAGGTCATTGACTCACTCATTTTTGTGAACAGTGACCTTTGGGTTTTTTATTTTTTAGTATTCATAGGAGGTAACAATGAAGGTTCTACAGGAAAAAATCACCAAGCACGGGCAAGTTATCTCAGGAAGAATTTTAAAGGTAGATTCCTTTTTAAATCACCAAATTGACCCTGAATTGATGCATCAAATCGGTTTAGAGTTTGCTCAATTATTTTCAAGTGATGAAATCACGAAAATTATTACCATTGAGTCCTCCGGAATAGCACCAGCTGTCATGGCGGGTTTACATTTGCATGTCCCTGTTGTGTTTGCAAGAAAGAGAAAATCTTTAACTCTTAATGATGATTTACTTAGTTCAACGGTGTTCTCGTTCACCAAAAATGAAACAAATGAAATATCAATCTCCAAAAAATATATAAAGGAGAATGACCGAGTGCTCATTATCGATGATTTTCTTGCCAATGGCGAGGCAGCGTCTGCATTAGCAGAAATGGTTGAAAAAGCAAATGCGAAGGTTATGGGTATTGGTATTGTGATAGAAAAGTCTTTTCAAAAAGGTGCAAATAAACTAAAAGACCAAGGGTACAGGGTTGAATCATTAGCAAGGATTTCGTCTCTTGCCGATGATAAAGTAACGTTTACTTCGGAGAAAATGGAGGAGTTAATCTAATGAAACAAAATTCTTTTAAAGTTGCCTCACTTGGTATTCAGCATGTCCTTGCAATGTATGCAGGAGCAGTTATAGTCCCTCTTATTATTGGTGGTGCCTTGAAATTTTCAGGGCAGCAACTAACATATTTAGTTTCAATTGATATACTTACAAGCGGGATTGCAACTATTCTTCAGGTTTGGCAAAATCGTTTTTTTGGAATAGGCCTTCCGATTGTTCTTGGATGTACGTTTACTGCTGTTGGTCCGATTATTGCAATAGGTAGTCAATTTGGTCTCGGAGCAATTTACGGATCTATTATGATGTCAGGATTAATTGTCATTCTTATTTCAAAATATTTTGGAAAACTTATTAAATTCTTTCCTCCCGTTGTCACAGGTTCAGTAGTAACCATTATTGGTATTACGCTAATTCCAGTAGCCATGAACAACATTGCTGGTGGTCAAGGTAGCCCTGATTTCGGTGCTATATCCAATATATCTCTTGCGTTTGGAACATTACTTGTGATTATTGTCATTAATCGTTTCTTTAAAGGCTTTATACGATCTATTTCGATTTTACTGGGTATACTCGTAGGAACTATTGCAGCTTCTTTAATGGGTAAAGTTAATTTGGCTCCAGTTGCACAAGCTTCTTGGTTCCATATGGTAAAGCCATTTTATTTTGCGACTCCAACCTTTGAGTTGACACCTATTATTACGATGACACTTGTAGCGATTGTCAGTCTTGTTGAATCCTCAGGAGTTTATTTCGCTCTAAGCGATATTACAGGTAGAAAATTATCTGAAAGTGACTTAGCAAAAGGATACCGTGCAGAGGGTCTTGCAAGTATAATTGGGGCATTGTTTAATTCATTCCCCTATACGACTTATTCTCAAAATGTAGGACTTGTTCAACTTTCTGGAGTTAAAAGTAAAAATGTCATTTATACAACAGGTTCAATCCTTATCCTACTTGGTCTCGTACCAAAAATAGGAGCTTTAACAACTGTAATTCCAACCCCAGTATTAGGGGGGGCAATGGTTGCCATGTTCGGTATGGTCATTGCTTATGGAATTAAAATGTTAAGCAAGGTAGAATTTGCATCCCAAGAAAATCTATTAATTATTGCCTGCTCTGTTGGGATGGGATTAGGTGTTACAGCTGTTCCAAATTTATTTTCTCATATGCCAGACAGCGTAAAAATCCTAACGAATAATGGTATCGTGGCTGGCAGCTTAACTGCCATTTTCTTAAATATTATTTATAATGTAAGACCATTTAAGAAAAATCAATTAAAAGAAAATAATACACAGAGTGCAGCATAGGTAAAAAAAAAGCTATGATTAGACTATTTGTCCTAATCATAGCTTTTCCTATTTTCCTCCTAAGCAATGAGTAATTTTTTCTATTTGCTGTAATATTAAGTTTAAAGCTTCATCAGGTGATTTTAAATTTGTTGAACCACCAGGCGTGTTAATCGTTTTCTGAACAGAAATGGGAGATACATTGACTGCCCCACCGAAATTAACAGTTCCCCCAGAAATAGTTCCAATTGATATACTTTCTGGACAATCCAAAATGAATCACCTCAATCCGCAATTGTTATGATCATCATATGATAAAATTTGGACAATGAATATACAAATATAACAGGTTTGTCAAAATAAAAAGTGGCTAATTTTAGCCACATCATTTTACATATACTCTTCCCACTCAATAAAATCATCTTCAAAGTATTTTTCAAGATGTACCTTTGTTGGTATTTCGATTTTGAAATATGTTACTTTTTCAAGATTAACAGTAATTCTTTCCGAGCCCATAACCCGTGTTTGCTTATCCTTCGCTGGAAATGAAAACCATTTCCTTTCATCTTTTAAAGAATCTGTAATTTTATTAGAAAGGCTTTCAGGATTACTTGCTTTAACTGGTAGTATGATAAAGTGCTCTTGGTCATAAAAAAATTTAAGTAAGAATCGATTCTTCATGAATACTCCCCCTACTGTCCATTATATTAGGACATTCATTTGAATATTCATACTTAAAAACTAGATTGGGTATTAATGGTCATGCTTTTTTCTTTTTAAAATATAGTCGTATCCCTGAAAATTTAGTATGATAAAAAGATGAGTATATTTAAGATAAAGTGAGGATTCAAATAAATGAGTTTACTTTCAGTCGACAATCTAAGTCATACTTTTGGTGACCGTATACTATTTAAAGATGTTTCTTTTCGATTACTTGCTGAAGACCATATTGGACTTGTCGGAGCAAATGGTGTCGGTAAATCCACTTTGATGAATATTATTACTGGACAATTAATTCATGATGGAGGCCGAGTTGAATGGACGCCTGGTGCCCAATATGGATATTTAGACCAGCATACTGTACTAACCCCTGGTAAGTCAATGCGTGAAGTATTACGTGATGCTTTCCTTCCTCTTTTTGAAAAAGAAAAGGAGTTAAATGAAGTAACAAACAAAATGGCAGATGCTACCCCTGAAGAACTTGAAGTTCTTTTGGAAAAAATGGGTGAAATACAAGATGCTTTAGATGCTGGAGGATTTTATTCATTAGATATCAAAATTGAGGAAGCTGCTCGCGGGTTGGGTTTAGATGCAATTGGATTGGATCGAGATGTGGCTGCGCTTAGTGGTGGACAGAGAACAAAGGTCCTTTTAGCCAAATTACTTCTTGAACAGCCAAAGGTTTTGCTTCTAGATGAGCCTACGAACTATTTGGATGTTGAACATATTAGATGGCTTTCTTCCTATTTAAAAGACTATCCATATGCATTTATTTTAATTTCACATGATACTGAGTTCATGAATGGAGTATCAAATGTTATTTTCCATTTAGAATTTTCTAAGCTATCCCGTTATACAGCAAGCTACGAAAAATTTTTAGAATTAGCTGAAATAAATAAGAATCAACACATTAATGCCTATGAAAAACAAAAGGAATTTATTAAAAAGCAAGAGGAATTTATCGCAAAGAACAAAGCTCGTTATTCAACAACTGGACGAGCAAAAAGCCGCCAAAAGCAGCTTGATCGCATAGAGCGGATTGATCGCCCTGAAACAGCAATTAAACCTACCTTTGAGTTCAAGGAATCAAGGAGCAGCAGCCGCTATGTGTTTGAAGCGAATAATTTGGAAATTGGTTATTCCCATTCACTCTTACCTAAAATGAATATGACAATTGAACGTGGTGAGAAGGTTGCTATTATCGGGTGTAACGGTGTAGGAAAATCTACACTTCTTAAGACAATGTTAGGAAAAATAGATCCATTAAATGGTTCTGTTGAACGTGGCGATTTCCTCTTTCCTTCTTATTTTGAACAAGAAGTAAAAGCTGGTGGTATTACACCAATAGATGATGTGTGGAATGCCTTCCCACATATGGATCAACATCAGGTTCGTGCTGCTCTAGCTCGTTGCGGATTGAAAAATGAACACATTTCTCGTCCCTTAAATCAATTAAGCGGTGGCGAGCAAGCAAAAGTCCGTTTATGTAAACTCATGATGACAGAAAGTAACTGGCTTCTATTTGACGAACCTACAAATCACCTTGATATTGATGCGAAAGCTGAATTAAAAAGAGCATTACAAGCCTATAAAGGTACCGTTGTTCTAGTTTGCCACGAACCTGACTTTTATGAGGGATGGATTACAAAAGTGTGGAATGTGGAAGAATGGTCGACCCAAGCGGTACAAAATTAAATCTAAGTTATTATCTAGATTAAAAAAAGATGGCCAATTGGTCATCTTTTTTGGCTAATAGGAAAGTTTAACTTTATTAAAGCGCTAAAGCATGTTAACCTCCGTTATTGAAATCAACTCTTAAATCGCATAAGTAAAACTAAGGTATTCACCACCTAAGGACTTGGCGAACGCCAAGTTTTTTTAATGTTTATCGTATTTAAGAAGCTAAAAAATGGTAATAGGGCCAATCACCCTTTCTAACAAGTAAATTATATACTTGAATAATGGATAAATTTGAGCTAAATAGTGTATCTTTTGAAATAGCACTGGTAAAATTATTTCGTATTACTAAAGAAGGAAGTTGAAATGATGCAATCACAAGATATTAAAAGTTTAAAAGATATCCGATTCTCCATTTTAGATCTTTCACCGATAATTAAAGGTGGAACACCGGCGGATTCTTTCAAAAATACATTAGATTTAGCCCAGAATGCAGAAAATTGGGGTTATTACAGATATTGGTTAGCTGAACATCATGGGATGCCAGGAATAGCTAGTTCTGCTACATCATTGGTGATAAGTCACGTAGCATCCGGTACGTCAACAATTCGTGTAGGCTCTGGAGGAATAATGCTTCCAAACCATGCACCACTTGTTATTGCAGAACAGTTTGGAACTTTGGAGTCACTTTATCCTGGCCGAATTGACCTTGGGCTTGGCAGAGCCCCAGGAACTGACCAGTTTACCGCCTACGCCCTTAGACATGATCGAAGAAATGATGGACGAGACTTTCCTGAACAGGTTGCTGAGCTCCGTTCTTATTTTAATCCAAGTGATGGGAAAAATAAGGTGAGAGCCATTCCAGGCGAAGGATTGAATATCCCTATTTGGCTACTTGGATCAAGCGGTTTCAGCGCTCAATTGGCTGGAGAGTTAGGTCTTCCCTTTTCTTTTGCCAGCCATTTTGCCCCAGAAAATACATCACAAGCATTGGAATTATACAGAAGAAGTTTCAAAGCATCCGAGGTATTAAAAGAACCTTATGTAATGGTTGGAGTAAACGTTATTGCTGCAGAAACAGATGATGAAGCAAGTTATTTATCCACCTCCATGCAGCAGCAATTTTTAAACCTTTTTAGAAACCATCCTGCTCCATTACAACCACCTATTGAGGCAATGATTGATTTTACGAGTGAATACGAAAAACTATTACTTGAACAAAGACTTAAGTCAACAGTTATTGGAACAAATGAAACTATAAAAGATAAACTGCAAAAGTTTTTAGAAAAAACAGGTGCAGACGAAATGATCATCAATAGTCAGATATTCAACCATGCTGCAAGACTAAAATCTTATCATATTTTAACAGAGGTTTTTCAAAGTAAATAAAAAAGGGCCTTGAATTACATTCAAGGCCCAACGAAAGCTAAAAAGCCTTCACGTTTGGAGGTCTAAACTTTGAAGTTTAAACAAGTTCATTATATCATTTTCTAATAATTCTTTCAATTAATTAATGCTTTATAGTAAAAACGAACTAAAGGATTTTCAATTCACAAAATATTCTGTAACTCACTATTATAATTAGAAAAGGAGTTGAATTCACAACTCCTTTTCTAATTATTAATCCACTTGTTTCGCTAAGGTTGGTTTAAGTAATTTAACACTTTCAAATACATTTCCTAGTTCATCGTCACCTTTTGCAAAGGTTGCATTTGCAGCGTCTAAATTAGGTTTAGGCTTTTTTAACTCATCTGCTTTTGCTTGATAAGAATCTGCAAGATCCGTTAACGCAGCATTTATTGCATCTTTTTGCGCACTAAGCTCTTTTGGAATTTGTATGTTTTTGATTTCTGCTGCTACACTAGCTGCAGAATCGCTAGCTTTTGCTTGTAAACTTGCATTTGGTGCATTTTCATATGCATTCAAATCAAGATCTTTTTCATTTATTTTTTTGCCTAGGTCCATATACAGTTTAACAAGCGGTTTCTTCACATCTGTTTGTGTAGTCTCTGCTGTTTTCTTTGTTGTTTTCTTTTCTACAGTTTGGTCACTCTTTGCCGAACATGCTGACAATCCAATTGCAAAAGTTAACGCTGCAGTAAAAAGGAATAACTTCTTCATTGTAAAACCCCCCATTTCTATTTTCTAATGCCTGATAATTGTAACATGATACTATATAAATAAGAATCCAAACGCTTTCATTTGAACAAAGTAAAACTCTTTGGATAGTTCAAAAAATTAACAACTTTCAAATTAGTTCCTGACTTTCACCAAATCTTTAAACTCACTAATGGAAGTGGAATAATAAACATATTTTCTAGGCAGGTGGTAATTTTTATTTTCAGCATCCTTTTCAGAAAAAACCTCGGGAAAAGTAGTTAATCCAAATAAATAATATTTTTTCGTTTCTAGAATTACTTGATGATTAAAGCTTCCAAATGGATAGGAAAGAGCAATGACTGGTTTTCCAATAATTGTTTCTATTTTTTTCTTAGATCCTTCCAATTCATGTTGAACATTTTCAATTTTTGTTAAATCAGGGTGTGTTGCTGTGTGAGATTGAATGGAAAAAAAGCCTGTCCGTGACAATCTCTGTAAATCATTAACAGTTAACCGGTTAGGACGTCCAATAAAATCAGAGATCACAAATAGTGTGGCGGTTGGGTGAAAGTTTGTATCTTTGAGTCTCAGAAAAATGGTATTTATATTTTCATTATTTTTATAGCCATCATCAAAGGTCAGAAAAATAGGCTTTTTTACTTTATCTAATTCTCCCCATCTTTCAAAAGTAAGAAGGGTATAACCATGGTCTTTTAAATATTGTATTTGTTCTTCAAAATTTTTCGGAGAAACATATAACCCTTTTAGGCCGTGTCCAGGGTATTCAGCAATTGAATGATACACTAAAATGGGAACCTCACGATTTCCTTCAGCAAAAACAGGAGAGTTTATACATAGAAATAATAAGGTTGTAATTATGATTTTCTTCATTTACAATCATCCCTAACAGTTTGGATTTAAAGATGTGTTTTTTCTTCTTCACATTTGTACCTCCATTTTTTTAATATCAACTAATGTGAAGAAAAAAATTAAAAAAGGCAGCCATCATTCAGTATGAAAAATAGTTGCCACGATTTTATTAAAAATAGTTTGTTGAGTAGTGCCTATTTCTTTTGCTTATTGTTTCAAAGGTCAACCCCCCGTTTCTTTACCTACTTGTATATTCATCATATTAAAGCAATTAATTAGTGTTTTCATATCAATTCCATTTATATTATGGTATTTATGCAAATATATAGAAGAAATAATATTGCAAACTTCTTCTTTGGGGATTCCTTCTTGAGCAGATTTAATAAAAAGATTTAGAGAAATTGGACTCTCCTCATTATGTAATGGAGGTTGTACATATGAAATAGCTTGATAAAAAGAATATTTATTTTTAGTGAAAAAGAGATTTCTTTTCAAACATTCCTCTTTTTGTGTTTCGTTTTGTGCAAGTTCAAGTTTTTCTGTTTCTACTACAATGGCTCGTAAATCATGGTGTCCCGCATTGATCGATTCGACTTTTAGTATTTTTTCTATGTTGATGAGAGTTTCTGTTCCGATTCCTTTTTTTCGAAAGGAAGGATTTGTTGCAATGTAAACGATGAAGCCGGTGTTGACATCCGCTAGGTAGTGAGCCGTAGCAAACGAAACAATTTCATCACTTTCCACCCCGACTAAATAGTGGAAAAAGCACTCTTTCTTTTTAATGGCACTTAAGAAAACAAAATGTGGTTCCCTCACTTCTGGTGGAAAGACTAAATCATATAACGGAAAAACTGCCTCTAAGTAATGCAAGTTATCAATTGTTATTTCCCTCCAGAATACCATTATTCCCACACACCCTTTTTCTTACTAAATATTTAGTTGCCAATACGTATATTCACTTAACCAAGGAAATTTTTTATCGTGATCTTGGAACTGTGTAAAATAATTGGGGATCATCCCTGATAATAGAGGTGGATAAGGGCTACATCGAATGTGTTCTACAATTTTTTTCATAGAAAATATGTAATCAATATCCTCACAACCTTGAAGTATGGATTCAACAATATCACTTTTAATTTTAAAATGGGGATAGGCAGACTCGATAAGAACAAGTAGTCTAAAGGCCTCTAATTTTTTCAATTCCTTTGACCTCCATAATATAGTACATGTATAAAATGAGATGTATATTAGAAACTAAAATATAGGTTCTTTTATTATGCCCAATGTCAATATAAAAATAAATGAGGAAATAAATTGAAAAAGAAAATCATAAATATTCTTAGTTTGACTTTTATCCTTTTTCTGATGGTACTATTTTTCTATTATTTTAAAAAGAGTGATTCCTCTCGGTGGCCAGTGGCACTCGGAGGAGTGGGTGTTTGTGCTTTACCATTGCTACTGCGAAAAAATAATCCTTTTCCCCTTCAAATTGTATTGGGTTATTATCTTCTCGTTTTTTGCACCACCTTTTTAGGGTCCATTGCAAGCTTCTATTACAGGTTCGAATGGTGGGATTCCGCCGTTCATTTTTATAAAGGAATTTTAGTCGGATTTATTGCAATTACCATTTTTAAGTTATTTATTTCAACGTCCATTCGAAAAAATATTTCTAAATGGATGCTTTTTCTCTTTATCCTCTCTTTTACAGACTTAACTGCTGTACTATGGGAAATATATGAGTTTTTTTTAGATACATTTTTTACTGATACCATGCAACTCGGAGGAAATAAAGATACTATGATGGATCTTATATTTGGAACTTTGGGAAGTTTTCTTGTTTCAATCTACTCCATTTTTAGAAAGGATAAAATTTAAAAAAGTCATTATTTCTTTACCTCAACAACAATAAAAAGTCTTTTATAAAATGTTTCTAAATGAACAACTTTAAGCTCCTGCTTTTTCAATAATGGAAGTAAATTTCGATTTAGACAACATAGGCTCAATAGCCACCACTTTTTCTACAGATGTGTAGAAAGAAAAATTAATCCCAGTCTCAGAACCTAACTCCAAAACACTTCCTTTTGCTTTTTGTATTAATTTGGAGCGAACCTGCTTGAATTGTCTATTTTCAAGCGGACCCAAGAATGAACGTACCACTTAGCAATTATTTTATTCAATTCCATTCAACTCAGGGTTGAAAGATTCCTTATGAAACTGACCGATTACCTTAAAAAGCTTTTCACCCTCTTCCGGCACAATAGCAGTTTCAGAAAGTTTTATGTACATTGCCTGATAGGTTTCTCGCACCCATACGTAATGATGAATATAATCTGTTAAGCCTACTCCTCTCCCCCTGAAATCATGAGTATTGTTACAAACAATTCTGCACAAAATAAATTTCGACTTTAAAAGTGAGGAGGCGAAGATATGACGAATCGTAATGATAATCGTGAAAGGAAAAATAAATACCCAAACAACAAGAAACAGGAAAGCGAATTCGCTAAAGAAACAAATATTCGGAGTGAAATAACAAAAAAGGATTTAAAAAAATAGAGCAAACACTAAAGTAAAATGGTACCTGTAGGTAGGACACTCGAAAAAAAGAGTGTTCAACCTGCAGGTATTTTTTATATACTTGAATTTCAGAATATGGGGATTAGGGGACAACATGAGTAAAATAACATTTTCAACTACAGAGATAAATACAC
>JAUZPL010000180.1 GCA_030705955.1 Bacillota bacterium
AAGAAGTTAAAAATGAAGAAACTGTTAAACAGGAAGGATCACAAGAGACTCCTGTGGAACAAACAAAAATTGAGCCTACTGCTGAACATGTAACTACTGAAGCAGAGCCTGAACCACAAAAAGTGGAAGCTAAGCAAGAAATTGCGGTTACTGAAGCGGAAAAAGAAGAAGAAACAGTCCCATCTTTTAAGGAATGGAAAATTCTTGCTATTCGTGAAGGTAAAACTCCTCAAGGTTCTGATTTTGCAAAAGTAGCTGTTCAAGATAAGGCTGGTAATAGAGTAATTGCCTTTGCAAAAGACAAAGCACTACAGCAATTAGATGAAGTAGAAGAACAACAAACATATCTAATGGACATTCAAAATGTCAATGGATATGACTTCTTAGTAGCTGTTGGTGAATTAGTCGTAGCGTAAAGGAGAGATTCTAAATGATTAAAGCTACTTTTACAGATGGGGCAGCATTATATATTGTTGTCCCTTCTCAAGGCGAAGGTCATGGAAATGTCATCGTAAAAATCAAAAAAGAGGGGAATGGGTTTGTGATTACTCATTCCTGCTCTGAAAATCAAATGGATGCTCATGCAAGCTGTGATCATAAACTCTACAGCTTAGTTCTTTTAAAAAAACATTTAGATAATTATCCAGTCGAATTTATTCACTATGAAAATAGTCGAATTCATTTACAACCTGACTGGATACAAATCCAAAATATAAAGGTGGCTGAGTGCTAATGTTACCTTCAATCGTGAATGTTGCTGAAGAAAATGGTTTAAAAATTAACCCACGAACTTTAAAACAAAAAGAAGTGCTTTGTAAATGCCCATTTTGCCTTGCGGATGCCAACGATCCGAAAAAATATTATCTTTCACTCAATCTGAAAGAAAATATTTATAAATGTTGGTACTGTAAAGAATCTGGGGGAGTGCTTCAATTTGAAAGTTCCGTTACAGGTAAACCATTTCAAGAAGTAAAGGAGAAGTATTTCGGAAAGAATCGGAAGAAATACCATCCTGCCGAAATGCTAAGTCCTAAACAATTGGCTTTAATTAATTGGGATGAAGTAAAAAGAAATCATTTCGAGGAATATAAAAAGTCACTACAAACCGTTATAGCAGATTGGAAGGCTCATGTTCGGGAACAACGAATTTTAGCCTTTGCTAAGCTTCTAATCGGTATTGAAACGATGAAATATTCTATTGTAATTGAAAATATCAAAAAACAAGCCGAGGATGTACAAATTCCTACCTTAGTGGAGGATGTACTTTCTATGTATTCCTGTACCCAATGGGAAGAATGGGCTTTAGAAGGAAGAATCATAGCTGGAGTTGCTTATAAAACGGCAAAGCAGGAAAGCAAAGAATTAGAGAATGCTCTAATCTATGTATCTCTTGCATTTTACCAAGCAATAAATGATCATTCACAACAAAAACAATTTGAAAGGGTTGGATAAAGATGTCAATCAAAAATAATGTAACTTTAATCGGTCGTTTAGTAAAAGACGCAGATCTCAGATACACACCAAATGGGGTTGCTGTGGCTACTGTTTCATTAGCGGTTCAGCGTGATTTCAAAAATGCCAATAACGAAACCGAATGTGATTTCCCCAATGTAGTAGTTTGGAAAAAAGCTGCCGAAAACCTTGCAAATCACTGCAAAAAAGGTGATTTAATTGGTATTCAAGGGAGATTACAGACTCGTTCTTATGATGATACCAATGGTAAAAAAGTCTATGTTACAGAAGTAGTTTCCCAATCCGTTGATTTTCTTCGTGTAAAAGCATGGGAAAATGGAAACGGGCAACCAAATCAAGGGAATAGCCAAAATTCAAATAATGGCCCAACTCGTGGTAACAATCAAAGTAATCGAGATTCTGATTACAATGATCCGTTCCGAGGAAATGGCTCCATTGATATAAATGATGATGACCTCCCTTTTTGAAAGGTGTAACATACTAAAAAATTCTGATTGATATTATTCTAAAAAGAGTGTTTTCTAACTGTTCACAAAGACAGGAGGAGCACTCTTTTTTTATCTAAAAAATTGGAGGGATTGTATATGCCCTACATGATATATTCCTACTCTCGATTGTCTTTATACGAGGAATGCCCTTATCACTTTTACAAACGGTATGTGGAGAAAAGGGAAGAGCCTATAACGGAACCATTGGCATTAGGTTCGGCTGTTCATAAAGCCATCGAGTTAATTTTAAAAGGTATGGAAAAAGAGGAAGCGTTATTCACAGCAGAAATGGATAGCCCACTACCTCTAAACTCCCTTGAATTAAGAACACTAGTTGAAAAAGCTCCTATTCTTCAAGGAGAGGGATTAAAAGAAGGAGTGGAAATTGAAAAATATTTCAATCTCCCTTTATCGTCAAATCCAAATGCACCCCATATTCAAGGCTTCATTGATTTGTTTCAACTCATTTTCGGCACAATTGAATTTACGGATTGGAAAACCAATCGAGTGAAATACAAGCCTACTGAGACAAAACAATTACCTTTATATGCCTGGGCTCTGAGTAAAATTTACAAAATAAAAGAAATCACCGGGACACTTCATTTCTTACGTTTTTTTAAAAATGCAAGAGAACGAATGACCTTTAGTGAGGAAGATATGGAAAATGCACGAAAATGGGCAGAAACCACAGCAAATGAGATAGAAAATAAATTGCTACTTCTTGAGCTTGGGGAGCCAGCGGATAAATTGTTTCCGTTCAAACCAAACAAGAACTGCAAAAACTGTCCTTATGCTGCTGAATGTTTACTTAAAAACGAAAAATACTTTTTGGGGGTTTGTTAAATGAGTACAGTAGCAACCAAAACACAAGATCTAGCAAAGATGAATCCAAAAGATATGTCGATGGAAGATGCAGTCGAATTAGCTAATAAGATCTCCTTTATTGAAGCTGGTCTTAAAGGGTTAAAAGACAAATTGAAACTCTATGTAGAGTTAAATGGACCTGTTGAAGCAGGTGACTTAGTTTGGGATAAACATCCTTCATATTCTTGGAAGTTTACACCTACAAACAAAAAGGAACTCTCTACAATGATTGCTATTGAAGGTTTAAATCCTTGGGAATACTTAAGTTTTTCTGCTGCAGATCTTAAAAAATTGGGTTGGTCAGATAACGTACTTGCTCAATATGCAGAAAACAAGGTGAGTCATTCTTTCCGAAGCAAGAAAAAGGAAAACTAAAAAATAAACACTCGTTTATATAGAAAGGAGGAATCCTAACGCTTGGAGAGTTGTTTTTCCCTAAGTGTTAGATACCACTATGTTAATTAACAAACTGTTCTTAGGTGAAGTGGATTATTTCGGTGATTTAAGTAAGGCTTTTAGGGAAATTTACCCTACTTGTTGGAAATTTATCATCGTCACCAGTGAAGGCAGGAGACTTGAATTAGCAACTTACTAAAAATTGGAGGGTTTTAATATGTTAACTCAATTATTCTCTACTAAAAAGAAGAATGCTTTTGCCCATCTTTCTTTTGATATTCCAGTCCATCATTCGATGTACATGAGGTATAACAAATTAAAAATGGGGGAAAGCCTTCCTCATAAAGATATAGAACAAATTTTTGGAAGAACAAAGAACTTGCAGACTAATGTTTTATATGGCCAAACTAGTAGTTTTTTATTTATTGCTAGGGGAGAAGAAATGATCGAACACATTTTAAAAACAAAAAGTGTTCCTACGCTTCGCCATCCAGCCATCTTAATTCATTATCCGTTAACTTCCATTAAATTATTAAAAAAACGTGTGGAGTATTTTAATAAGCACGATAAAACATTAATTTCTTTTGAAGAAAAAACAATCTAAAAAGAGGGGTATTTCTAATGACTAAATCCTGTACAAGATTTTTAGAATCACAAGCAAAAAAAGGCGGCCAACAGGCTTATGTTGCCATCATAATATTAGGGGCCATTGAAAAGAAAAATAAAGATTTACTAAAAAGATTTAATTTCTCCTGTATTCAGCAAAATTTAGCTGCAAGGAGAGAACAAAAATTTTCTAGTATTTTTCAAAAATAAGCGAGTTAGTCAATGACTAACTCGTTTTTTTATTAGGAGGAATTAAAATGGAAAAAGAATTCGACTGGAAAAAAATCTTCAAGGAGATTGCTGAGGAAATTGACAGCATTGATTATCCATTCTAAACATTATCCAATAAGGAGCAAGAAAATTGTTAGTTTCAATTAAAAATGAGTTTTTCCAAAAGAACCTTAATGAATTAAACGAATATATTCGGAATCTTACTAATGAATGCTCGTTTATTTGTATTAAAGGATTGCTAGAAACTTATCAAGATAACATTCTTCTAATAAAATTTGAAGATTTCATTCATTCCATTTGGATATATAGAGCCGATGGAATAGCGATTCTTGTGTATTTACCAAAAGAGGAATATGAAGGATTTCGGTACGACTTTTTCAATTTTACAGGG
>JAUZPL010000181.1 GCA_030705955.1 Bacillota bacterium
GAAAAGAATAATTAACATGAAGTATGGTGGCTTTCCATTAAATAAAAGAAAAGCAGCCCAACTTAAAAAAACGACTAAATGGACAATAATATATGGACGTTTTATCATTTCTAATCGACTTGAAATCCAACTTGTTAAGGGAGCACCAATAATGGCTCCAAAAAGGCCAAACATAATAAGCTGGCTTGCATGCGAACGTGTCATTCCATAAACATGCATCCCATACGGCACTGCCCACGAACCAATAAATCCTACATACGTACCGACTAGGCCGAAATGGCATAAAAATGTAGCCCATGCTTGGCGACTTGAAAAAAAACGTCGCAACAATACTAAAGCATTTTCTTGTATTTTCTCTTTTTTAACAGTTACAAAATTCATTTGTTTTGTCTTTTTAATGAGCACTAAATATAGAAGCAAACAACAAAAACATAAAAGAATTCCAACTATAAAAAATGTTTCCCTCCAACCCGATATTGAAATCCAATCAGAAAATGGAACAGTTGCCATCAAGAATCCTAGGCTGCCAAACATTCCAGCAACGCCAAGTAAGCCGATAAATTCTTTTGCCTTAAACCATTGGCTTAATATCAGAACCAGATTAACCCAAATGGTTGCATCCCCCATTCCTACTAATAATCTGGCCAGTAGAAGGATAAATTCATTTGGGGCCAGACTGTAAATCACTGTACCCAAACCATTAAGTGATGCACCTATAATAAGAAAAAAATTAGGTCCAAAACGATCTGACAAAATTCCAATCGGAATTTGCAAACCTGCATAGGCTAGAAATTGAATACTCGCCATTAATCCAATAGTTGATGCAGAAACATGAAATTCTTTCATCAACTGATCCGAAATTAGCCCTGGAGCTGTTCTTTGAGTCACAATTAAAAAATAAGAAAATAACACCGTTGTAAAAACAACCCATCTATACTTACTATCTTGTTTATTCAATGATCTCTACTCCTGTTTGTCACATTATTTTCATATTATACTCTATATTTTATATGTGGAATTACCTTTTTTTGAGAAAACCCTTTCATTTATGTTAGTACTTCTCGGTAATGGTAAAGGTGTATATTCCATCCCTTGAATATTATATAGAAAAAATAAACACTTTAATTATTCCCAAGAATTTTGTTTCTGACATTTCCCATGGTATATCTATCCTCATTAAGATTCAAACAAACGATTGATTAATAAAAAATGAGTAATATTTAACTATATTAAAATATAAAAAGGCATGCAACTTGGGTAAGTTAACACGCCTTTTAATAATTAATACAGCATTGTCATTCTAGGTTAAGCAAAGTTGCTTACAGTAAATAATTGCTTTAACTGTTTTCGCGCTCGATAAATCCGGGTCTTAACTGTACAAGTCTTTAGGCGAAGTAACCGAGCAATTTCATTTTCCTTTAAACCGTGTTGAATTTTTAAGATTAGAACAATCTGATATTCCTGTGACAATTTCATTAATGAATGGTTTATTTCTTCTTTTAAAAACTGATAAATAACCTTATCTTCTGTATTAAAATTTGTAGGAGTTTGATCATGGATATTTTCTATAAAAGATTGTTCCGCAGTTATCCATTTCCTTCTTTTTTCTGCCCTCAAGAAATCTATAGCAGTTCTGGCTGCAATGGATGAAAGCCATGACCCAATTTTATCAAAATCTTCAACAGCCTCCATTTTTCGATAAGCTTTTATAAACGTCTCTTGGACAACATCTTCTGCTAGGGATCGGTCTTTTGTGAATGAGTATGCTATAAAAAGCAACCGCTTAAAATATTGATTGTATAATTGATTAAAATCAATACTGATCATGTCTTCACCTCCAGGTTTTTCGTATTACTTGAAATGTTTTTTGATAAAATCTGGTGCATGCTCATCATCAAAATAATAGGTTTCTTGGTAGTTATTTGGTAAATAAAATACAGCTACATAATTCCCGGGCTGTGTTCCTGTTTTCTGAATGGCTTGTTTGATTTGTTGTTTATCTGTAATTTTCAATGCTCCTGGCTCTTTTTCAATATTTAGCGAAGAAGGATCTATACGATTTTCAAAATGATTCCTCGCTACAATGATATAGTCAATATCTTTTTCCGACACACTTGCCCGTTCAAGCCACCCCTTTTCTTTCAGCCATTTTTCAAAATTTGTGTAGGAGGGCCTTAGGGACATATTAAATGCCTGGTGTTTCCCTAAATTTATCTCTATGTTAGATCCCTTTTCTTGATAGTAAATACTGTCTCCATATGTTTCTGCCATCGTATCCTCTTTCAAGAGATCAATTGCTCGTTTTACATCTTCTGGCTCTGAAATGATAACCTTTTTCCCACTTGGTCCATTCGAGTATATGTTTATGGTTTCAATATTTTTTTCCGCTACTTTAAAAATTGGCAAAGAATTCTGTTTGTATTCGGAAGATTCATAAATTGGCTTATAGAAATCATCATATAACTTCTTATTCAACCTATACTCACGAATAACTTTCTTTCCATTTTTCAATTCATATATGATATAGGAATTCTCAGCTTGACTCATCCCTTGGTCTTGATTCATTTTTTTATCGGTGAGAATCTGTTGATGCAGCTTTCGAACGGCCTTAATATTCTTTCTTTCCTTCATTGGTGTAGGAATATAATACTTTCCCACAGATTTATCTTGATTTTGTAAATAAAACAGATTGTCCGTAACCAGTACACTTTTGATTTCATCCTGTTTGGGGATCTTATTTTCATATACTCCAAATACTTGAGTGGCAGCAGCTAAAATGACGATGATGACGGAATATACTCCCAGACCTTTTAGATGGGTGAAAACACGCCATGTTTTTTCCAGAACCATTTCAGCAACAAAGTACCCAATAATGGCTCCAACAATATATCCAAAAATACTCCAGCCCATGCTGCTGTATTGTACTTCACTAAAGTACATTCCCCCCACTAACATCGTACAGAATGTTGTTCCGTATTTAAAAATGACTCGGAGTCTAGAAAACGCAATCGGCTCGGAAGCTGCTTCTAGTCTTCTTTTTTTATAAAAGAATAGTGATAGCACATATAAAATAAGCGTTAAAAATGCGTAAATAATGGCAGCATTCCAATGAAACGTTACACTATTAAGACCAGCTGCACGGGTTATAGGCGACATGTTCTCTAAGTTACTATTAATATAATAATCACTCGGAAAACCATAAAGTAAAATTCTAAAGTTATAAAACACCATCACTATGATTCCAGCCGGAAATAAGAGAAAAACATAGGCCAAAACAGCATGAACGGCAGAAATTCCGGTCATCATTGCGATAAAAATTCCAGCAGTATATAATAGCAAATCTATCAATACGGTAACCCCTGCCCAATAAAAAATATCTTTTGTATTAAAATAAGGGCTAAGATCAAGGGCAGCATGCATAGATAATACGATTAGCGTGATGATCACAACCGGAAGGATTAGAAATCCTAATCCACAAAGAGCATAATGATGAAAAATCCTTTCCCTTTTAAGCGGCAGGCTATGCATTAGGTCTGCTGATTGCTTTACATGCAAAAATCGAAAAAGGAATACAGACATCAAAATGGGGATGGCCAGCAACAGGACAATCTGAATTTCAAAATCATATTTAAACAGGTTGTCTACCTTCATGTTAATTCGGTTATTTTCATCTGAATACATCATTAAGATTCTGATTGGCACCGCTAACAATAGCCCGAGCAGGTAAACAATGGAGACCCAGCCCGTACTTCGTCCGATTTGCAGGATTAGTTCTTTATTAAACAATGACATTTTTGATGGCATAGCCGATATCCCCCATTTCGTAAATAAAGATTTCTTCCAGCGTAAGCGGCAGCAGGTCAAAAATGACGGGGTTTGTCTTGCGAATTTGTTTCGTAATGGTTTCTTCTTCTCCTCTAATAATACAAAGAATAATACTCCCCCGTTTTTCTGAATGCAGTACACGCATATTTTTAAACAAACGCTCTGGAATCCCATCTTTATAGGCAACTTGTACTTTATGGATATCTGATTTCAGTTCATCGAGCTCTTTTTCAATAATGAGAGCTCCTTTATGAAGAATTCCAATATGGTCACAAATATCCTCAACCTCCCTTAGATTATGGGATGAGATTAATATCGTCATTTCTCTGTCAGCAACATCCTGGATTAATAAATTCTTTACTTTTTTCCTGACGACTGGATCCAGACCATCCAATGGTTCATCAAGGATTAATATTTCTGGCTGAGAGGAAAGAGCCAGGACAAAGGCTACCTGTCTCTGCCAGCCTTTAGAAAAGGTATGGATTTTTTTATTCAAATCCATATCAAATAAATCGGCAAGTTTTGCGAATCGTTCTTCACTCCAGTTTGGATAAAGACTTTTATAAAAACGGGCCATTTGCTTTGTCGTGTAATGAGATAAAAAA
>JAUZPL010000182.1 GCA_030705955.1 Bacillota bacterium
ACTTATGCGATTTAAGAGTTGCTCATTTATAAACGCTTATTACATCCTTTAGTGCGTTAAAAAGTTAAACATTCCTATAAGCTAAAAAAAGGATTAAGCAGTTGTTTAATTGCTTAATCCTTTTTAGAATCAATTATTTGTCATGTTTTTGCACCATTTCAACCAACTGATTTTCTGTAATCGGGCCATTAAAGTGCTCTCTTATAATTCCTTTTTTATCAATAACAAAGGTTTCTGGCTGACCTGTTGTATTATAGATTTTTGTGATTTTAGCATTGTAATCTAATACATAGGTTGCTTTAGGTGAACCATATTTTTTTACAAATGGCTTAATATTATCTTTTGTTTCACCTTTATCGAGCATGATCAACTTGTACTTATCCCCGTAATCCTTTGCAAAAGCCTGCAATTCTGGTGCTTCGTCTTTACACGGCTGACACCAAGTAGCAAAAACATTGATGACAACCATTTGCCCATTAAAATCAGAAAGCTTAGTAGTAGAGCCATCTAAATTAGGCAACACAAAATTATAAGCTTTATCACCAACATCCGTATGTTTGCTATGGCTTACTAAGCTATAAGCAAAAAAAGCGAACATGCCAATAAAGAGCGCCAATACGAGTACCTTTCCACCTCGTTTGTTCATTTTCTTTCCTCCTAACATCAGTGCATTTCATTTAGTAGTCTGATGTTCCATGGAATAGACCTGTCATTATATAACAGGCCTATTCATGGTTTTTTATTTTTCAAGCTGTTTTAAGAATTCAATTTCTTTTTTCAACTTACTTTGACGTTTCCCTAAAAATACTAAATATCCAAAGATTACAAGCCAAATAACTGAATAGGCACCCCATACATATGTCATTTTCATTTACCTCCTAATTTTCCAAGTCTTCTCTCAATTTTTCCTTATACTGGTCTACTTTTATTTTCATATTCTCAAATTCTACTCCTCTGTTAAGAAGATACGTATAGAGGGAGAGTAATGCAAATATGGAAACAATTAAAGCTACTAGCATATTATCAGCAATACCGCCGCCTTTTTGTGAAACACCATTACCAAAAACAATTGGATGGAACTTCGTCTGCCACCAGCGTATTGCAAAGAAAACAATTGGTACGTCGGTAAACCCGATGATCCCGAATACAGCACAGAGTCTTGCCTTTTTATCCCAAACACCATCCATTTGGCGTATCATCATATACGCCATATAGATAAACCATAAAATTAATGTCGTTGTTAACCGCGGCTCCCATACCCACCAAGTGTTCCAGGCTGATTTAGCCCAGATCGGTCCGGTTGTTAGCACCAATGTAGTAAAGATTAGGCCAATTTCTGCAGAAACAGATGCATAAGTGTCAAAAATTCTCTTCCTTTTTACTAGATATAAAATACTAAAAATAAAGGTGACAAAAAAGGCCGTAAATGCAGTCGCAGCAGAGCCTACGTGAAAATAAAAGATTTTTTGCACAACACCCATTGTTTTTTCAATATCAGCATACATAAATGTCAAATATATAGCCGTTAAGATTAAGACAATTGTTATCCCCAGTAAAATTTTTGGAAGGATTGGGCTTTTTGCATCTGCCGATTCTGATAAAGGAAGGGTCGCTTTCTCCCGTTCGAGATTCATACTCATATCTCCTAAACCTCCAGTACATATTCGATTAATAGAAAACATAGAACAAAAAATATCACATCATAGGCAGATACTAATTGAATCCATGCTAACGCACTCGAAAACTTTTCCATATTCGTTAAAATGATTCTAGTTGCCTGAACAACCCCAATCAAAATCGGGCTTGTTACTGGAAATAAAAGTAAAGGAAGGAGCATTTCACTGCTTTTTGAATTGGCAGCAAGAGCCGCCAAAAAAGTACCAATACTAATAAATCCAAAACTTCCAATAAACATGATTAAAATAAAGTATGGAATACTACCGATAATTTTAAAGTCAAATAATAAGAATAAAAATGGAATTGACACCAGTTCAACGACAAGCATCATAGTGAAATTAGCTAAAAACTTTCCTAAATAGATACTAGATGCATCCATTGGTGCAATCAATAAGCCCTGCATTGTATCATTCCTCTGTTCAGATAGGAATGATCGATTTAACCCCAATATTCCTGAAAACACGACTATTACCCATATTACCCCGGGAATTACAGCCTTTGTGGTGTTATTTGCTGGATCGAAGGCAAAACTGAAAACTAAGATTACTAGTCCTGCAAAGATAATCATTGTTGTTAGAACCTGCTTCGTCTTTAGTTCTGAATATAAATCTTTCTTGGCAAGTAGAAAGGCTGTTTTTATCATGATACCCCCTCCACTTGAAGCTGATATTTTTCGGAAACTAAATTTAGTGCTCTATCTTCAAGCTTAAAGTCATCGACAAGTTTCCCATTTTTAATAATAATGATCCGATCACAAATTTCGGCTGCCTGTTTGAAGTCATGTGTAACCATTAGGGTTGTGGTTCCTTTTGCCTTCATTGAGAGGATAACATTATTAAGAATAGAGATGGCGCCCTGATCTAAACCTGTATGCGGTTCATCTAATAGCAGTAATTCAGGTTCATGAACGATAGATCTTGCAATGGCAATTCTTTGAATCATTCCCCGTGAAAAGTTTTTAACTGGTTCATTTAGAAAGAAAGAAAGTCCAACTTCTTTCACTAATTCAATGGCTCTTTCTTCTGCATTTGTAACACCATATAGTTTTCCGAAAAACACGAGGTTTTCTAATGGTGAATAATGATCATAAAGCAAGCTGGAATGGGGTAGATATCCAAATAATTTTTTAATTTCAAGATGATTTTTCTTCAAATCCAAACCATTAATCTTTACTAGTCCTGATGAGGGCTTAATTAAGGTTGCTAGCACTTTAAGTAGTGTGCTTTTACCAGCTCCATTCGGACCAAGAATCGCTACTGTTTCCCCTTTTTCTATAGAGAGGTCAATGCCACGTAAGATTAATTTATTATCTGCCTGTTTTGTCAGTTTTTTTATTTCAATCATGTGCAGGTCTCTCCCATCCCAACTACTACTCTACAAAATCACGTAAATTTAATTTGACTTGAACAAGATGCTCTTTATAGGCTGCAAGCTTCCTATTGTAATCATTTTCGGAAATTTCTCCACCTTCATGGGCTTCTTCCAATTCCAAAATTTTATCCATGATTGCTTTTTGTTTTGACATTAAAAGTTTAAATGCTTTTTCTTCCTTATCAGCACCCAATCTTTGTTCTTCCAATTTTGCTTTCCTTCTAAAGTAAATATAGTAGGATATTCCAGCAATAATAATAGCTAAGAGTACAATTAAAAAGATATGTGGATTAAAATTATGCAATATTGATTGCTGCCACATTCTAACATGCCCTGGATTATGGAATGCTGGTGCAGATCTTGTTACTGAGCTTGTACCACTATTATCACTATTTGTTTGAGAACTCCCATTAGCTGTTGAAGCAGATTCAGGCGGCTGTTTATCTTTGTTATAGGTCATTGTAAAGGGCTGGTTTACTTGAATCCCTTCAACACTATATTCCCAGTAGTTTTTATTATCAAAATTATAGAGTCCTTGATTCGAAGATTGTACACCTTTAAATTCGACAGTTCCCATACCTTCTGGAATTAGCACCTGCATAATTTGAACAGGGTAATCGAATGTAATATTTATATCTTTTCCTTTTGGTACTTGGTAACTATATTGCAATCCAACACTTTGATTTGCAGGGATTGGATCAGTTGTGATAAACCCTTTTTCAGTTGGCTTATAGGATATTTTACTATCCAGAAATTTAAGGCCTTTTGCCCCTTCCGGCAAAGTAACATTTAAAACCGTGCCATTCCCGTTACCTTTATATTCTTCTTTTGATGAATTTGTATAATCAGCCATAACAGAGACATTAGTTGAACCGTCTTCTGCAGGACTGATAACAAGGTAATTCATATCTACAGATACAGTTGAATTAGATGCTGCAAATCCATTAATTGGGATTAATAGCATTAAAGTAAAGAAGAAGGCGGTGATTTTCTTAATCACTTTCATTCCCCCTTTTTCTTCTTGTAGCTTTGCATTGTTGCTTCTATCTCACGTTCTACTTCCGCCATTAAATCTTTATCGACTTTAGTTTCGTTAAATTGTTCTTCATCTTTCATAATGCTAGCAATCTGTGATTCATATTGTTTCTTTAAGTTTTTGTAATCGATGTGTGATATTTTATCCATTTTGTACTCAAACTCTATCTCGTTAAGCGTTGTTAGGAGAGCTTCCTTTATCTGGGACAAATCCTGCCCCGTAGTATTCAACCCCATATATGCTTCCCATTTGAACAATGGGGAAAGAATAAGGAAAAGACATCCTAGCGCTAGAACAGCGGTAAAAACCATTGAAATG
>JAUZPL010000183.1 GCA_030705955.1 Bacillota bacterium
ATAGAGAAAATTGTTCAATAAAAATGACAGTTAAGTCCGGAAAAAATCCGTTCAGAAAATCTGAACGGATTTTTTTAAGGAAGATATTGTTAACGTTCTTTACTCGTCGTCATAGTTGATTTGAAAGCTTCCAAGCGGTCGGGATAGTTGGTGCAGATGCCAATCTTTTTTGAAAGCTGAAGCAGGTATTGAATTTGGCTGGGATCGTTTACCGTCCAAGTGATGATTTTGATATTTTTTTTCATCATCTTCATGATGATTTTTGGAGTCAAAAAATCTGCTTTAATCGAAATTATTTCAGCGCCTGCGTTTTCTAGTTGTTCTGATAACAAAACAGGATTTCCTTCGATAATCAGGCCTGTCCGAATCTTTGTTTTCAACTTTTTGATGTTTCGTATAACTTCATGATCATAGGAGGTCAAATAGACCTTATTTTCCATCTTGTATCTTTTCACTAAAGCCACAACCGCCCGTTCAACCCCTTCATACAACTCTCCAGCTGTTTTTAATTCAATATTTAAAAGAATGTTTTTATCCTTGGTCAGCATGAGAACTTCCTCTAAGCTAGGAATCTTTTCTCCAATAAAATCTTTTGAAAACCACCTGCCAGCATCAAGTTTCCGCAATTCAGCAAATGTTTTATACTTTACATACCCAACACCGTTTGTTGTTCGATCAAGTGTAAAGTCATGAATCACAACAGGAATGCCATCCTTTGATAATTGGACATCCACTTCAATGGAGTCCACATAAGGGAGCTCTAACGCCTTTTTAATGGCAGAAAGAGTGTTTTCGGGTGCTTGTGAAGAAAATCCTCTATGAGCCATGCAGGATACCTCGAGCGCATCATTAATTTTCTCTTTCCGATGTTGTACTTTTTGAGCAGCTGCTTTTTTATCCACGTTGTTTATTACTTTATTTTTTAAAAATTGGTCAAACGTGGGCTTTAATTTAACCTCACAAAAAAAGAACCAACCCCAATCATGAGGCCAATGACTAGAACTTGAAAAGCTCTCATTTTATTTATCTCCTTTAGCAAAAAAATATGCCGATTGTTTTGTGTTTCGATTCTTATGAATGATGTAGAAAGTAGTTAGTAGATTTCCCAAGTAGAAGAAAAATATTCGAAAGTAGCAGGTAGAGAAGAAACTGAATAAAAAATGGAGTACCTTTTGGCAAATTTTTAACAAAAATACACAATACTAAGTTAGGTGTTCAAAATAGAACATTCGAAAAGAGGACAATGGATGGAAAACGTGGAGAACTTTCAATTACGCTTACAAAACATAGAGTTTTTATCATCAAGAATCTTTCCAGGAATTGAAATGCTTCTTGTACTTGACGGTGAATTAGCAGTAGATATGGATAGCGGGTTTTATCATCTGAAAGAAAATGATCTGCTTGTCATAAACCGAAATCAACTATATCAGGTACGATCACTAAAGAATAACACTGTTTTAACATTAAGTATTCCAGATACATTTATTTCCCAATTTTATGAGGAATATCGTCAATATCAATTTCAATTATTTTCTCAACAAGTTGATCGAGGAAAAGAAAATATTATTGTACAAATGCGTAAATATCTTTCTGAATTATTGGTTACCTATTGCAGACAAGAAGAAGGCACTCAACTTGAAGCCCATATTTTAATTTGTAAAATTTTGCATACTTTAATTCTTAGATTCAAGAGAGAAAGAAACTACTTTGAAGAGGTAAATGTTAATGACCAGCGATTATCAGAGATTATCTCTTATATAAAGCAACATTTTGATGAACCCATTACCTTGGACGATATAGCTAACCATTTCTATCTGTCCCCCAATTATTTCTCAAGGCTTTTTAAACAGCAATTGGGTGTAGGCTTTAGCCGTTTTTTAATGAATATACGATTAGAACGCAGCTTAAAAGATTTACTTTACACAAAAGATTCCATAACCTATATATCTATCAAAAATGGTTTCCCCAATGCAAAATCTTTTACAAATTTATTTAAAGAGGTGTACGGTGAAACGCCACATTCCTATCGAGAAAAGAATGCCCAAGAACAATTGAATGTGGTTGAAGATTATCAGCTGCATGATACAGGGACATTTCTTAATTCGCCTGAAATTATAATGAAATTAGGTGTTTTATTATCAGAGGGAGATCATCCGGCCTCTTTTAGCAGTGCAGAAACTCGATTAGAAGAAATAAACATTGATTTATCAGCTGCGAACAATAAAGTATTGGGCCATCCTTTCAATATCTTGAACATTGGTGAACTGAGAGAACTGCAAAAGGAAAGTGTTCGTACACAAGTGCTTTTAGCTAAAAGAGGGTTGAAAATAAAGTATATCGGCATACATAGACTATTAAGCGGAGAGACAATATCTCCGGCAGTAGAAACAGATGAATTAATCCCAACCACATCGCCTTACTATAATTCTGATGAAGCAATCGAATTTATAAGAAGAAACAATTTATCATTATTTATTCAAATAACTTATAAATCCGCAGATGAAGAGGCATATTTACAAAAGCTTGAGCATTTCTTAAGACATTGCCTGCATGTGTTCGGTGAAAAGTATGTAAGCTCCTGGTATTTTTTGTACTCAACAAATGATGGATCCGTAGATAGTAAAAAGTTGCATAAATTCTATTTAACATTAAACAATTTACTGAAAACAATTTCTCCTGCTATTCAAGTTGGCGTCCTATTACCATTTTCAATGAAAACAGGGACAACAGACGAAAAACATAAATGGATACTAGACCAAGGAGAGCAAATTGACTTTATCGCTTTTCAGGCAAGTGCTAATGAAATCGTAGATGTAAAAGATATTATTGAAAGTAATTATCTATTGGCAAAAGATTTTATTAGAAAAAAAGCAGATAAATTAAAGTGCTATTTAAAAAGTCATTCAATCGAGAAACCCCTTCATTTAATTTCTTGGAGTTCCTTTTCAGGAAATACGCGTTATACAAATGGAACATTTTTTCGCGGGGCGTTAATATTGCATGATGCCATTTCAATAGGAGAAGATGTGGATTCCCTCGGTTTTTGGATTAATACTGAAATCCATGAAAGAAGTGCAGGAGGAAGGAATATTCCGTTAGAAGGAATGGAGCTGTTTCATTATTTTAAAGGAAGACGGCCTGCCTATTATGCGATGTCATTTTTCAATAGACTGCATGGAAAAGTAGTCACTAAAGGTGCTTATCATATCATGACGGAAAACGAGGCAGGCTATCAGATTGTTTTAATGAATATCAATATCGTTAACCCCTATTTTTCTATAGAAGAAACATTTTTACAAAAATTAATGAAAGAGGTGCGGGTTACGATAAGAGGGATCCCTAAAGGAGAATATCAAATACGGACATTTGTTTTTGATAAGGATCACGGAGCTTTGTATAAGAATTGGCGCGAAAATAACAGTAAATATGGAATGGATTTAGAAATTATCGACTATATTGTCCATTCAAGCCAGCCATCTTTAGAAGTATTCGATGAACTAATTGACGGGGAATGGTCGTTTTATTCTTATTTAACCATTAATGCGATTCATTTTTTTGAGCTGAGAAAAATTTTTAATTGAAATAGTTAAGGTAAAAAATATACCGTAAAATTTTACTCAAACACTTTGCATGTATATAAATTCACCTGCCAAGCGGCCTGATTTGGGTGAAAAATGACTCCTTTTTATAGGGGTCATTTTTTATAATATGTACATAACGCCGGTGTTTTTAGAAATATTAAGTGCAAAATTGATAAAAACTTTGCATTAAAGGAGGAAGCCTAATGGAAACATATAAAGGTACAAATAAATTGATTACGGGTATTGTGTTTGGCGTTATTACATTTTGGCTCTTTGCTCAAGCAATGGTAAACGTTGTTCCGGCTGTGCAGTCAGATTTAGGTATCTCACTCGGGACATTAAATATTGCGATTAGTTTAACTTCGTTATTCTCAGGGATGTTTATCGTCGGTGCAGGTGGTTTAGCCGATAAAGTTGGACGAAAAAAAATTACCTAGATTGGGTTAGTATTGAGTATTATTGGTTCCCTGCTCCTTGTATTAACACATGGGGCGGCGCTCTTGATTGTTGGACGTATTATTCAAGGTCTTTCTGCAGCATGTATCATGCCAGCAACCATTGCGTTAGTGAAAGAATATTATGAGGGTGCCGACCGACAACGTGCTCTAAGTTTCTGGTCTATTGGGTCTTGGGGCGGATCAGGAGTTTGTTCATTTGCAGGCGGTGCGATTGCAACATATATGGGCTGGAGATGGATTTTCATCTTTTCCATTATTTTTGCTCTACTTGGTATGTTTCTTATTAAAGATACCCCAGAAAGCAAAGCAGAATCAAAAGGTACTTTTAAATTTGA
>JAUZPL010000184.1 GCA_030705955.1 Bacillota bacterium
AATAGGGAATCCCTGTATAAACTAAACTCCAAATACCTGCAGCCTCAACCTGATTCCCCAGCTGGGCGTTATTAGAAGGATAAATAAAAAACCTATAAATGGTCATTTATAGGTTTAAATTTAAGGTAATACCTTCTTTATTTATTTGTAAAGATAATTCTATACCTCATTATTGAGTTTTCTAAAAGCGTTGTCACTTCAAATTCATCTACATCAAATCCTATATACGATTTCTCTTGTTTATCTTTAAGTTTGTAATCTAGCAATCTTACTTTGCAATCTAAATAATATTTATGCATTTCAGAATTAGAAAGATCATTTAACGAGATTTCCTCAATATCAGGAAAGCTTATAGTTATTTGCTTATCATCTTCAACATTGTGTAATTCCAAAACTAATAAGGTTCCGTGGGCAGTTTCAAATAAATGATGATTAAGAAGTTTACACTTTTTCTCATTTCGAGGTAATTCAGGTACTTCTGAGATATAAAGATACTTCCAATTTTCGAGGTCGTCTACAAGAAACTCCATTGGTACAATTGATGACATTTTATCAAACTCCCTTTTAATTAATTTATTTCAGTATAATCGAAAAATAATACGAAATGGAGATATTTATATAGAAAAATATACAAAATATAATATATTGTTAGTGTAAATAACAAAAACTATTTGAAATGTAAGGAAATATACGTTAAAATATGAATAGATTAATTCCAATATTGCAAACGACTGTAAAAAGGCAGAGTTTGAATGAAGCATGTTTATGTTTCTTCAAACTTTGCCTTTTTTTATTAAAAAATTACTTTTTGGAGGTATTTATGAAATCACCTAAAAACATTATCCAACCATTTCAAGCTATTTTTAACGAGATTAGCCCTGCTGAGGAGGTTGTAGAGGAATTATCAAAACATGATTCACATGAACAGAATCAAATGTTTGAAGCATTTAAAGAAATATTCCAGGATGAAATCATGTTTGTTCTAACTGCTTATCGTGCTCACAAACAAGGTTTACTGCAGGTGGAAGGAGCCACAGAAGATATAACTAACTAAGGAAGGGAAGAAATTGATTGGAAAATAAGCCATTTCTAATATTCATAGTTATTTCGACGATTCTTTTCTTCATACTTACCTCCTTCATAGGTACGGGTGGGGATGAATTCTCAGTGTCTAATCCATTTATGGAAAATACGTATTTTCCCTATACTCCACATTAAATTTGAAGAAAGAATGTGTACCGGATGAAAAAAGTGGGATTAGACCTTATTTTATTTTTTATTTCGTTCTTCCTTTTACGAAACAGCTATGCTCATCAAAGTCATTATTTTTGGATCATCATTGTATTAATCATTACCCTATTAGGTTTAATGAAATACAAAAATGAAAGTCATTCAGCCATTTTAGTTATGGCAGCTATAAGCGCCATTCTCGCATTGGCCAATAACAAACTAATATCACCTTCAACACCTGCAATGTTTATTAAAGTGCTAAATATTTTTAACCTTTTAGTAGTTGCAGGAGTGGGAATTGTAAGTTTTCTTTATATTCATGTTCATTCTCAAAAGGAAAAGAAACGCAAGTTTCGGCCGAAAGAGCAGCAGGACATGACAGAAAAAATAAGTCATTTCTTTACAACAAGCAAGAAAGTGATAAAACTTTGGAAAACTCGAAAAGAGAGCAATATTAGCTTTCTCAAACAATTAGAAAGCCTTTTTGAAAAGAAAGTTGAAGAAAAAAATGCGGTAGATTTCATCTTAGGAACGGAGGTGGATCAAGATTTCGACAGCTACAAATATGAATGATCATTTACTTCGTTGGGGTGGGGATGATGCTTTTACTCATATGTTGGTCATTGGTCCTACTCGATGTGGAAAAACTGCAACCATTCTAAAGCCTATGATTTATAGCATTCTAAAGGCAAAAAAGGCAGGTAAGCCAGTCGGTTTATCTTTGGTTGAGCCAAAAGGTGACGTAGCTCAAATGGTTGCTGATATGAGTAGAAGTTTTGGAATTGATTGTGTGCATATTGATCCAACAATTCCGAATAGTGCACGAATGAATGTTATGGAAGGAGATAAAAATGATGTAGCTGAAGCAACCGTTGCAGTCCTAAAATCCTTATTTGGTAAACAGGAAGCTTTTTTTGCTACAGTTCAGGAGTTATCCAGTAGAAAAATTACCCTATTATTAAAAGAATTATACGGTGATCAAATGGATATCACTGACGTTTTAACTAATCTTAGAGAGCAAGATGTATTAATGAATAACGTTCAAAAACTATATCAAAAACAAGGGGAAACGGAATTAGTTAAATTTTTTACAAATGAGTTGCTTGGATCAATGCGTGAAAAGTATCAGCAATTAATAATTGGACTAAGAGCACAAATGGAGAATATTACATCAAATGAATATTTTAAACGGATTATTACAGGTAAAAGTTCTTTTAATATGGACTCTCACTTTGAAAATGGTGGAATATTAGCTGTAAATACTGCCTTAAAATTAGGAAAAGCAGGGGATGCCTTTGGCCAATTTGTCACTATGCATTTACAACTAGCGACCTATAGAAGAAAGGGCACTGAACAAACAAGAATCCCTCATTACATGATTGTAGATGAAACCAGTAGGTATATTAATCCCGATATAGAAAGATTTCTAAGCATTGCAGCTGAGTACAGGGTAGCGGGTATCTTTGCAATCCAGTCACCGGGGCAATTAGAGATAGAAAGTGGTCTATTAAGTGCCAAAGCTATGAAACAAGCAATTATGACCTCTACGCGAAACAAGATTGTGTTTGGGGGATTATCTGGTGTCGATGCAAAGGAATTAGCACAGGAATTTGGACAAGATACAGTGTTATCTAAAGATAAAACCTTTGAAGGATCCTTACTAAAAGGGATGCTACCCAAAACTTATAAAATCAAGGAAGAACAGAAAGACCGTTTTCCTTACACCATGCTGATGGATGGATTACCTAAATATCACTTCATACATAAATTACTTCAAGAAGGACATCCACAAGCTCCGAGGATTGCCAAAGGAAACTTTGTTCCAAAAGATTGGCGAGAGCAACTAATTAGAGAGGAATTTGGTGTATTAGAAAAAGACAGTTTAGTAGAAAAACTCTTTAAAAAACGGACTGGTAAAGAGGAACTACCAATTCAATCCATTGAGGATAATTCTACACCTACAGAAAAGGAAATAGAGCCGATAAAAGCTATCCATCAAAAGGGTGACATTTTTCAATATAACCCTTTTGAGGAAGATAAGAAAGTGGAGAAAAAACCACAGAATTTTAATTTAAAAGAAAGCCCTAAAAAGCCTGCAGAACCTCTGCCAGAAATTAGGCTTATTACAAAATCTAAAATGAAAACAGATGAAAAAATAAATGACCATTCATTAAAAACTGAGGTCATGGAAAAAGAATTACCAAAAGACAAGTCCCAAGACAAGAATGAAGATGTCCAAAATATTTTTAATAAAACCGATAATACCCAAAATCAAAAACCGATTATGGCTTCAAAAAAAAATTCACCCCCAGCAAAAAAAATCCTTCTGGATATAAAGAGTGAATTTGATTTTGAAGATGATGAAAAAGATTTTTGGTAAAAAATAGCAAACTACTAAAAAATAATTGGAGGGTTTAATTATGTCAGAACAAGCATTAACAGTATTAGTTGAAGGTTATGACGAAGCAAAGGCAAGAGAAGCATTACATGGTAATGAACAGGATAATACGGAGGATTGGCAGACTATTTATGCAGCTCGTCAAAACGGAACGATTCTTCAAGGAGAATTAGTAGGAATTGAATCTCCTGAGCCAGAACGTACTTACGGGATTGTCCAAGTGGGTGCAATACAGGGATATATTGCATTGCAGGAAGCTGGGGAAGAAATTCAACATATCAATCAATTCCGTAATCTCATTGGTTCTAAGGTTGTCTTTAAAGTGACTACTCTTTTAAGGGATAAAGAACAGTTTGTTGCTTCACGAAAGACTGCCTTAGAGCAAATGCAAGCTACTACATGGAAACGTTTAAGCGTTGACCAAGAGGTTTTAGCAATTGTCCGTGATGTTCGGATGAAAAAAGTAAAACTTGAAATTGGCGGTATCACTGTGAATATGCCATCTGAGGAGTACGACTATAAATTCGTTAACGATTTGCGGGATGAATTAAAAGTTGGCGATCATATTCGAGTTAAAGTCACTGATTTAAATAAGGATGATAAGAAAGTAAAGGTAAGTACAAAAGCATTAAAAGCCAACATGTGGGATGATATTGCGAAACATCTTCGCGTAAAAGGGGAATACGCAGGAACCATTACAGGTGTGGCCGAGTTTGGGGTTTTCGTGAATATTCGTGG
>JAUZPL010000185.1 GCA_030705955.1 Bacillota bacterium
AACAAGTGCCCATATAAAAGATAATGGTAGATTAACCTTCATGTTCGTCGCTTTTGAAGGTCCTCCAATGATAATACGTCTTTATGGACGAGGCAAAGTGATATTACCAGGTACAACAGAATGGGATTATATGATAACTCATTTTGACATTCTACCTGGTGCAAGACAAATCATTTATTCCAAAATTGAAACAGTAAAAACAACGTGTGGATTTAGTGTCCCTTTTTATTCATACAATGGTGAGAGAAATACTCTTCTTCAGTGGGCAGACAATAAAAGCGAACAAGAATTAGAAGAATATCGTAAAAAGAAAAATTCTGTAAGTATGGATGGGATAGTTTCACCAATAGGTGATAGTATAACAAACTTTAATAAATAAAAAGTTTTTGTTGAACTACGGGGCCTTTACTTCAACAACGGAGTAAGGCTGTTTTTATTGAAGTAACGGAGCAGGTTAGTTAAACAAGAATGATGAAAATTCATAAATGGTTTATGTTGTAATTTACATATACTATTAACTATTAACTATTAAGGGGAAGAAAAAAATGGAAGAAGATTTTTATTTCTCAAAGAAACAATTTATAAGAGATTTGATGATGCCGAAAAGGATAGGTGGTTTGATGATGAAAAGAGGGGATGTATCCCTCGCTAAGATTAATGGTGTGTGGAAAAAATACACAGAATCTGTACCAAAAGGAAGAAAACCTTTATCAAGTAATAATGATCTAGTTTTGATTGGCAGCGGAAAAGATGTTGAGATTGAACGTGAGCAACTTTCACAAGAACAAATAAAATCTCTGATTATAGGATTGGAAAATAATTGTTAATTCAAAGTACGAAAATGCTTTATTATCGAAGAACAGATACTTGGAAAACAAACGGGTGCAAGAGTCGAAGATCTAGCTGCCATACTTGGCGGCTTTTTCTTATAATAAAAATGCCCTCCCCTGGTGGAAGGACATTATAGTTATTATTTATTTTTTGCAATTTCTTCTCTATTAGGAGCAAGTGGTGGTTGTTCTAACCATTTATTTTGTACCATAAGATTAAACCATTTTTTTGTAACCAGTAGATTTTTTAAAATGATTCCTTCATAGGTCGTTACAAGGTCCGTCCTCATGGCTGCTGCTAATCCGACCCCATGATAGTTTTGTGCAGCTTGGAACAAAAAACCAATATGATACAACATCAATTTATCTGAAAAAGGAGAGTCGGTTGAAATTGTCACTTCTGTTTCCCAAGATTTCGGAACTGGTAAATTATCATCCTGCATGATTTTTGCAAAGTCTTTTATTTGTTGGTTAGCGATTTTCTCAGAATCGGTTAAAAACTTTCTTACTTCTTTTGTTTGAGCGACTTGACTGAAGGCGATAGAAAGAGTTTTAGCCATAATACTCTTTTTAAGGTTGAAAGAAATACTGATGACTTCTGTTGCAGCTAAGCGTCTCCCTTTTCCGAAAAATCCATCTGTGAAATCTTGGCTGGAAATGTACTCAGGATTCTTAATTGGATAAAATAAAGGGTCTCTTTGAAAATTCCCTTTTTCAAGCAATAACTCTATGGTTTGATGATACATCCTTTTTGCGTCATTATCGCATGAGTCGTAAAAATCCCTTAAGTCTTTTCTAACTGATACACCTAATGCAGTCGTGTGCCCTAACAAACCATGTAAAGTCATGATATGTAAATAATTAAGACAAAATATGTCGGTGAACAATCTCTCTGCACCTTTATTTAAGTCTGATTCAGAGAATCCAATTGGAACTGGAAATCCCTCATTCTCCATAAAAGCTATGATTTGATTCTTTTGTTTTTCAAACGTCTTGATAGCATCATCAAATATATTTTTTATTGATTCGTCTTCAATGATTGAAAACATATACCTATTTACTACATCTGTCATTGTACCATTTACATACTCTCCCCAAAGTGTTCCTATTTCGGAAGATGTGAGTTTTAATTTATCTTTATCCATATTATCACCTCTAAAGTATTATTTGCTAATTCAGAATTAGATATGAATTATTGTGTAGGATTACACTTAAACAAACTGGGTGCTTTAGCTTAATAAGGAAAATATAATAATTGCAAAATTAGCACGGTCATTGGACTGTGATTTCATAAAAGTGCCTTTTTGTATGTAATTTACCCAACTTTTTTAAATTTTGTACTTCAAAAAAGAACCAGTTACGATAAATAGGAATTTTTATATAGAGCAGATTTCTTCACTATATCAATTCTTCTATGTTAAGCTTGTTTAAACATGGGTGCAACTTGCACCCATGTTTACAGTTTAAATTTGTTAGCCACTGGGAAAGATAATAATGAAGATTCGGAAAAGGAGGAATGAAGAATGGATGGTTTATTAACATCAAAGGAAGTCATTACTCAGATCCAGAATTTACACAACGAAGGTAAATCTCTAAAGAAAAAAGAGGTAAAACAACTTTATCCTGATTTAATGCGGAGTGCTTTGTATTTTTACCCAAGTTGGCAACATGCCCTAGAAGAAAGTAAAGTAAGCTAGAGTATCTAATTTACATCAAGACATTTAAATACCATGGAATCTGGTAACAAAAGAGCCATCCATCTGGATGGTTTTTTATTTTATATGTTTCACTCATTTTAGGAATGGCACAAAAGCACAAGAGTTTCAATCGCATCAATAACGAGCATCGCTTTTACATTGTTCAAGTAACTATTCAGATTTGTGAAATGTTACACTTAAAGTAACGGGTAGCGTTTGCTTAAAAGTGGGAGTTGCAGCGGCAGCCTTCTTTTTTATTGAACTAAAGGATCAGATTAGTCAAAGATTTAAACATTTTTCTAAGTAAATCGTATTTATTCGTATAAAAACAAGAGGGAATATGCGTTTTAATCCATTTTGACTATCTAGGTTGTTAAAATATAAATATTTAGTTGGAAATAGGTGTTGTTTTAAGAACGTGTCTGATCTGTTCTGAGATGAGTTTTAACGGTTAATGTTTTTATACTTTAGGAGGGAACAAAATGGAAGTTTTTGCAGAATATTTAAATCGTATTGATAACCCGAAACATCGGACCCGAATGGAAGAAATTTTGAGTTGGGTAACCAAGAAGTTTCCAAACATAATGCCTGCAATTAAGTGGAACCAACCTATGTTTACCGATCACGGCACATTTATTATTGGATTTAGCGTATCCAAAAATCGTATGGCTGTTTCTCCTGAATTGGAAGGGATTATTCATTTTTCTGATGAAATTGTGCAGGCTGGCTATAAGCACACCAAGTATTTGGTACTTTTTCCGTGGGATAATCCAGTTGATTTTTCATTACTTGAGAAAATGATCGAGTTTAATATTTGGGATAAGGCAGATTGCTCCACTTTTTGGAGGAAATAAAAAAATAGGATAGACCTTAGAGGTTCATATTAGCACTTTAAGTTTGGAAAGGTTTTTATAAAATAAATATTGTAAATAAACGTACTTAAAAAAACGGGTAGAGTTTCTACAATTAGTAAGGACACAATTTTCTTTTTGAACTCCCTCAGTTAGATACGATTTTCTCTCGAATACTCACTTATTCGCAGGATTTCAAATCACTTGAAAGAATAGTAGGGGATTGATTGAATGAGTTTAGATCATTTTGGCACATGAAGGCGTACTTAAATAAAGGAGGTATTAATTGCTCCAATATTTTCCATATAATGTACGTATTCTCCACGCTACCCTTAGAGGTTTTCACTCCCATGTCTCAACGGGTCAATGCCCTCTCATTCCTTCGTTACACCTATCCAAGTGGTAGAGGCCGGTCTTTCTAACGGAATGGGTCTGAGCCCTTTTGCACAACAAATCCGGTACTCGTACTTTCTTTGAAATCCTACGAATAAGCCAATATTCGAAAGGCATTAAACTTAAAGAACTTATTTTATTATCAATATGATATTAGGCAGCAATTGAAATTAGAGGTTGTACCTTCTCAGGACGATAGTAATCATTCTTTCTAGCCATTCCTACTAATACTCTTGCGAGTTTATGAATTAGTTTCATAATTGATTTCATTTTCTTCATCTTTTTTACTTTAACATTATTAGCGTGTAGCTCTTTAAAATCAGGGTTGTTCATGACAAGACTCATAGTCGCTAGATACAAGAAGCGACGTAAACGAGATCTTCCACGTTTGGAGAGGACAATTTGACCTTTCCATTTACCTGAACTAGCCTCTGCAAGGTGCAACCCAGCATGACGCAATAATGAATTGCCGTGTGCAAATCCACTTAGATCTCCTGATTCCCCTAGAATGCCAGCGAGGGCAATTTCGCTAATCC
>JAUZPL010000186.1 GCA_030705955.1 Bacillota bacterium
AGTAGTATTAAAAGATAAAGAAGGTAACATTCAACACTTCACTTATTTTATCACCGTGGTAAATTCGGATATAAATCTTGTTGAAATCATGTTAAAAACTCCAAATGGGGATATAGGAGCCATCTGTAAAATAAAGTTTACAGATAAACAAAGAAAAACAGCTGATATTACTACATCTAAGGGTGGAATAGGCGTTGGTGCTAAAAGTGTTTGGTCATATGCAGATGATAAAATGAATCCTTAAAAATGGTTAAATGGAGTCTTGGTACAAGAATTATTAGAGGGATTAATTAAAGACTAAGTGCAGCTGATATTCTTAGCTGCTTTTTGTTTGCTTCTTTCTTCGCCTAAAAGCCTCATCAATCGGTGAATTTTCATTATAATAGCAATAATTCTTATTTCATGTTAACTTTTTCTTATTGAATAGTAACAACATAACCGGTTCACCTTTCGAGAATACGATTTAGTTGGGGTTAGGACCATTTAAATTAAAATAGGTATGCTGGTTAAAATAAATAATTCAAGGTGTGGTATTTATGGACGCTTTTATCTTAGTGGTTGAAGATGATGTTGAAGTCAATCAATTGATTTGTAATCAATTACAAAAACAAGGATATAAAACCGAAACTGCTTATGACGGGGAGAAAGCCATCGAGTTATTTCAAAAAAATAAATTTGACTTAATAATTCTGGATATAATGATTCCTATAATAGATGGATTTGGGGTAATGACTAAAGTAAGAGAACAAAGTAATATTCCTATTCTTATTCTTTCTGCTAAAAATGATGAAGTTGATAAAATTGTGGGGTTAAAGTTAGGAGCAGATGATTATTTAACAAAGCCATTTAGTATTAAAGAGCTACTGGCAAGGATAGAAGCTATGCTAAGAAGATCCATTATTTATAACCATGATCCTTCGAATGAAAAAACCATTTTGACTTATCAAAATCTTAAGATGGATATTGAGACTTTTCAGGTTTGGATTGATCAAAAAGAAATCAGTTTAACAGGTAAGGAATTTGAAATTTTGCGGTTCTTTTTAATGCATCCATTACATGTGTTTACAAAATCCCAAATATTTGAACATGTATGGGGGGAGGATTATATGTCAGATGATAACACGATGATGGTTCATATCCGGCGCTTAAGGAAAAAAATAGAGCCTGATCCCAATCATCCGACATACATTCATACGATTTGGGGAATTGGTTATAAGTTAGGGGATGCAGGGGACAGATGATGAATGGACTTTTTGGTTTTCTACTTGGATTAGTCGTCTGTGGGATTGGCTTTGCCATTTATTTGTATTTGAAAAAAAGAGAAGTAAAAAATTTAATTGAAACAGCTATTGAATTACATAATGGGTTTATGAACCAGCGTTTTCGGGTTCATTTTTCAAATCCATCATTAACTGAGTTCTGTATTCAGTTAAATATGCTGATTGATCATTATCAAAAAATATCCATAAAGTTTGCGAAACTTGAAAAAATACAAAAACAAATGCTCTCTAATGTATCCCATGATTTAAGAACACCCCTTACGGCTATCCTTGGGTATATTGAATCTGTTTTAGATGATGAAACATTGCAAAGGGGAGAGATTAATGCCCAATTACAAATTGCCCATAAAAAAGGCCTTAACCTTTCTAGACTTTTGCAGCAATTCTTCGATTACGTCAAACTCGAGGCAGAAGATCAGCCATTGCCACTCGAAAGACTCAATCTTATTGAACTAGTTAAAGAAACGGTGTTACTTTTCTTTCAGACATTTACTGAAAGGGAAATAATGCCTATTTTTCTTTTTCCAGATGAACCTATTTACATTATGGGACATGCTCCGAGTCTAGAACGCGTGGTTTCAAATCTTACCCAAAATGCCTTGAATTATGGCACACAAGGAAACGAATATGGAATCAAGATTGAAAAAGAGGGCCAAAATGTAGTAATGGAAATATGGGACAAAGGAAAAGGGATTCCTTCAAATGATCTCCCCTACATATTTGAAAGGCTATATACGGGTATTCCATCAAGAAATCGAAAATTGCAGGGATCTGGTCTTGGCTTAGCTATCACAAAAATCCTTGTTGAAAAACATCATGGAACCATTGATGTTACCAGTGTTCCAAATAAGAAAACGTCTTTTATTATTCATCTCCCTTCAGAAAAGTAAGGTTTTTTTAAGAATTGCTTCAGTTAAATGTAAGTTATATTCGTTAAACTGTTTTTGAAGACAAGCCTTATTGTTTTGAAAGGGGAATTTAATGTGGATTATGTTTTAAGAACAGACTATTTAACAAAACAATACAAGGGAATAAACGTCGTTAACAATATCAATATAAATGTTAAGCAAGGAGAGATTTATGGTTTTTTGGGCGAAAACGGTGCAGGTAAAACAACAACGATTCGAATGATTGCAGGATTGATCCCTCAAACATCTGGTGAAATTGAGTTGTTTGGAAAAAAGAAACATGAACAATCGAAAAGACATTTTGAGCGAATTGGAGCCATCATTGAATTTCCCGGCTCCTATCCAAATTTATCGGTTTACGATAATCTTGAGATCCATCGCCGTTTAATGGGAATTCCAGATAAGAAAGAAACGGATTGGGTTTTAGAACTTGTACAATTAATGGATGCAAAAAAGAAGAAGGCAAAAGAGCTTTCTTTAGGGATGAAGCAAAGGTTAGGAATCGCGAGGTCCTTACTTCATCATCCGGATTTACTTATTTTAGATGAGCCAACCAATGGATTAGATCCAAAAGGGATTAAGGAAATTCGGCAACTATTGAAAAGATTAGCTGAAGACAACAAAATAACCATATTTTTATCAAGCCATATTTTAAGTGAAGTTCAACAAATGGCCGATACGATAGGGGTTATTCATAAAGGAAATCTCCTTAAAGAAATCGAGACAGAAAAGGTTATGGATCAAAACAAACACTATTTACAAATAAGGGTTGATAAACCTGAAGCAGCATGCCAATGGTTAGAGAAGGAATTTTCCATTACAAAGTACAGTGTCTCAGAAGAAAATATAATAAAAATATATGAAAAATTTCAACTATCTGGTGAGGTTAATCGATTTTTGAATCAAAAGGGTATTTTCGTTGATGAACTGGTAGTCATGAAAGATACACTTGAAGACTATTTTTTGAAATTAACAGGTGGTGGTATGTCATGAGAAGTATTTTATATAGTGAACTCATCAAGTTAAAAGGCTCGAAGATTTTATGGATGGTTGCAGTGGGTGCCTTTTTACCTGCGATACTTCTCCTTCTTACCGCGTCGAATATCGTTCACTCTGGTAGGCATTTAACCTTTTTAATGCTTATCCAAAATGCTTTTTTCTTTTTAAATCTAATAATGGGCCCACCCTTATTCTGTTTAATTGCAGGCTTTGTCGTTGCTCGTGAAAATCAAGATAAAACCATCAATCAATTGTTTATGTATCCACAATCTCGTGTGTTATTTTGTTTAGGAAAATGGTTCGTTTTGTTGCCAATTATATTTATTACGATCCTGCTGTTATTTATTCTCGTGATTTTAATGGGTGCAGTTTATTTTCATTTACCAATCACAGCCAGCCAATTTATACATTATTTGTTAACTGTGCTGCTTGTTATTGCCTTACAGTGGCTGTTAACTCCATTATCAATGGGAGTGAGTATGGTTGGAAAATCCTATATACCATCAATGGTATTGGGCATTGCAATGGTTCTATGTTCCATTTTTGCTTTCCAATCCGAAAAATATAATAGTTTTTTCCCTTATAGTGCAGTCGCAAATTTAATGTATAACTGGCTAGGAGAGCCCATAACACAGTTTCATCTTATTACTTCATTTTTAACTATAACAATTACTTTTGTTGCAACATTGATTTTTTGCACTATTTATTACGCTCGTTCCAGTATTCATAATGGATAAAGGAAGTGAAAAAGCCAGAAAGAAATTAGTCACCAGCATGGTGGCTATTTCTTTTTTCTGTGAAAAATTCATTTTTAAAAATTTCTAGGTTAGAAAAATGCACAACAGCCCCTAAAATATTAGACGTTTTATGACAAGAACTATATAATTGATGAAAATAGGAAAAAATCTATTTTTAGAAAGTATAGAAGTTATCTCTAATTTAAAATATAATTAAACTAACAGAATTGTATTCAACATGAGGTGGAAAATGACGGTGGCACAAAAAAGGTATAATTTTTTCGAAAAAATCGGAAGAGCTTTTAAATTGAATTTTCTTAAACTTTTACGTTCTCCCGG
>JAUZPL010000187.1 GCA_030705955.1 Bacillota bacterium
AAGACGCATATCAGGCTTACCCTTATAAATTCAATCAGTTTTATTGTTCTGTTCGGCATTCTTCTTGCCAATATCTACTTCTACACTCAACATCAATTATATAGAGATGTAAATCAATCATTGAAGGATTCTGTTGCTCATTTTCAGCAAATCAGTGCTGGACAAGTTCAAGGTCCGGGGCCACCAGATGGGAAGACCCGTTTAATACATTTGGAGCGGGATCCTAGAAACATAACATTAGTGTGGGATGAACATAATCATTTAGTTACCCAGAACCGGGAGTCTGCTCTTTTTCAAGATAATGAAAAATTAATTCGTCCAAAGGTAAAAGGTAAACTAACGGATATTACAGTCGAAAATCTTTCCTTTAGATATTTAGCCTATCAAGTTAATAGCGATTTATTAGGGAAAGTGACGATTCAAACATTGCGAATTGTTAATTCGGAAAAAGAATTATTGCACAGGCTTTTATTAATCATGGGAATTGGATGTGGTCTCGGCTTAATTTGCGCAATTCTAGCAGGATACTTCCTAGCTGGTAGAGCGTTAGTTCCGATTAAAAATGCTTGGCTAAAACAGCAGCAATTTGTTTCAGATGCTTCACATGAACTGAGAACACCACTTGCTGTTATTCAAGCAAAAACTGATCTTCTTTTCCGATCACCATCAGCAAGCATAAAGGATAAAATTATTGATGTGTCAACTATTTCCAATGAATCGAGACGCCTGTCAAAGCTTGTTTCCAATCTGCTGATCCTTGCCAGATCTGATTCTGACCAAATTGAAATCCATAAACAAAATTTTCGCTTAGATGAGCTTTTAGGCGAAATCATTCAACAATATGAAGAAATTGTTACTTACCAGGGAAAGTCACTTTTATTAGATGCACCTGAACATGTGATGTTTACGGCAGATAAAGAGAGAATTCACCAACTGATTGTCATTTTGTTGGACAATGCCATTAAATATACAAATGAGGGCGGAGAAATCACACTATCCTGTCGTCAAAGTCATTCTTCCATTTATCTGCAGGTTAAAGATACAGGGATTGGAATTGCTGAAAAGGACATCCCGAAGATTTTTGATCGCTTTTACCAAAGTGATAAAGCCCGTACGGCTTCAGAAGGAACTGGACTTGGGCTTTCCATAGGCAAATGGATTATTGATAAGCACCATGGGAAGGCAAAGGTATCAAGCAGCCTAGGCAATGGGACACGAATAGAAGTTATTTTTCCTAGGATCCAAAAGAGTTAAAAAGTTCGGATTTTCTTGCAACTTTTTAAGTAAAAGTTAAGGAACTCCTTTCATAATAGGCGTAACAACAGATGAACAAGCTTTATTAATGTTTATTTGAAAGGAGAAATTTAATAATGAAAAAAGTAAAAAGGGCCCATTTATGGATTGGATTGATTGCATCCATATTAATTTTTGTTGAAGCATTTACGGGTTTGCTGTTGAATGAGCCATGGCTGATCGGCCAATCTTCAACTAGTTCGTTTGTAGGTGGACAAGGGTTTGGAGCAAGAGGGAATTTCCAGCCTGGACAATTTAATCAAAGTGGAAATAACCAAACTCAGAATAACCAGGGGAATACTTCCAATTATACAAATGGAAATAGCCAAATGCAGGGCCAAAATAGGTTTAGGGGAAATGGCCAATTCCAAGGACGCGGATTTGCTGGACGTCAACTAGGAAATCAAAACTCATTTACAGGAATTATTAGGGGGCTCCATGAAGGCAGAATTGGCACCACAAATATTAAATGGTTAATGGATCTTGCTGCACTTGCAATGATGTTCCTTACGGGCTCAGGTGTCTTTTTATCCATTAAAACTCTTCGTGCTGAAAAGAAAAGGAAAGGGCAAAAAAATGGTAATGATGCTTTGGTAAATGAATAAGTAGTAATCCTAAAAGAGCAGGAGTCCAACCTTGCTCTTTTCTGTTGCATTCATTGTTATTCTATCGCAATAAGAAAAGGTATAATTAAATCAAAAAAACTCATATAGAGGAATGACAATAAATGAATGATCTAAATACATTATTCCGAAAAAGAATAGGCATTCCACAACATGAAACCATCACATTTGAAATGCTTGATCATATTCTTGAAAAAACTGCCATTGCTATTCCGTTTGAAAATATATGTATTATTACTAAAAATGCAAATGACTTTACACAAGAAAACTTGATAAATAAAATCCTTATCAGAAATGAAGGGGGACTCTGCTACGATTTAAATGGTATTCTCTATCTATTTTTAATGAAAAATGGTTTTAATGTTTTTTTAGTACGAGGTGTGATATTTAACTCAACTACTTATGGATGGAGCCCGACAGGCAGGACGCATGTTTCCATTCTTTTGAGTCATAATGGCCATACATAACTTGTTGATACGGGGTTTGGAGGAAACCTTCCCTTAAAACCAGTTCCATTATCAGGAGAGATTGTTTCCTCTATGAATGGAGAATTTAAGGTCGAAAAGGGTGTTACAGAATATGGGGACTATATTTTTAAAATGAAATTAAAACACAGGGACACGGATTGGAGGATAGGCTATACCTTTGAATCAAGGAAGCCGGTGAAGAATTTTCAAGAAATTGAAGAGATTCAAAAGATAATTAGGGAACACCAACAATCACCTTTTAATAAAAGCCCCCTAATCACAAGGCTAACTGGAAAAGGAAGTATAACTTTAACGGATACCTCGCTAACACAATGGATAGAAGGGGAAATGAAGAAGGAACAAATCCATATTGATCATTTTAATAAACATTCGGAAAAGTTATTTGGTATTAAACTATCTTTTTAAGATTTTAATAAATTTTAGAGAGCAAGGTTTCTTAACACATAGGCGAAAAAAATGAGGATTCCCTATTTTTAGAGAATCCTCATTTTTTCTATTCAACAATTATCTTCCCACCATACATATTCATTCCACAGCTAAAGGAATATTCCCCCATTTGGGAGGGGGTGAAATTTAAAGTCGTGGTCTCGTTAACTTTTAAATTAACATTATTAAAATTAAAAGCCGGCATCGAGAATGTTGATAAACAGCTGTTTTCTAACGGGTTATGAATTTCAAGTTTAACAGGTACACCCTTTTTTACATGAATTAGATTAGGGGTATAGCCACTTGCAGTAGCCTCGATTTTGATTACTGGAGTAGCCTCCTTTGTAACATCGAGTTCAGTAACGGGCTTTTTAGTTGTTTCAGTTGTTTGCGTCTTGCTCTGTGTTGTAGTTTGGGTGTCAGCAATTTTGATATAATCACTGCTATATAAAAATAGAAGTAAAGAAATTAAGACAACACCTGCAGATAAAATCGCAAATGGTGAAATGGATGCAGTATCAAAGGTTAACTTTTCATTTGTTTCCACCTGAATAAACATAATGACTACCGCTGAAACAATAATGTACAGGGTTAGTAGAATTCCAAGCATGATGTATGGACTTTCAATTACCAGTAAAGCTCCGAGTAAGGCACCAAGAATACCACTCATTAATCCTGGTATAGCACCGGACAGCATTGCCATGATCCCGTTTGGCTGTCCTGTTAAAAATCCAATCATAAATCCTATGATCATACCAACTCCAGCTGCGAGAAATAAATCAACGGACAGGACACCTACTAAGTATCCAGAAAGAAGACCGGACATCATTGCAACAGCCATGGCAATCATCATTCCTGATTTTAGAGATATTTTGTTTTTATGCTTATAAACTAAGAAAACAGAATACCAGGTCATTGCAGCCACAACAGCAATGGATATTATTGCAAAAATATTCATAAATAAGTCTCCTTGTAAAAATATAATGTAGCAAATAAACAATATATGAATATTACTAATGTAATAAGCATACTAGATTTTAACAACTAGGCTATAGGAATTATTATGAACGTTTCATGAAAGTTTTAATTAGAAGAGTATTTTTTCCATACAATTGGAAAATAAAAGTTTGTTTAGGTGAAAATTTGACATTCTCGTTAGTTAAATATATAATTTTCAAAAAATACTATTGAAACGATGACGAGGGTTAGTAAAATGAGAGTTGTCATAAATAGAGAGGGAACTACTTGCTGAAAGGTTCCTTATGATAAGCATTTGAACCTGCCTCTGAGTTCTGTATCGAGTTTTTTTAGAAGATACAAGCGGATAAAATCCGTTATCATGTTGAGAGTTTAAAGCAATTGCTTTATTAATTTAGGGTGGTACCGCCAGGCCTTGGTCCCTTTTTCGGGATTA
>JAUZPL010000188.1 GCA_030705955.1 Bacillota bacterium
ATTAAAACAGTCTCCTAAAAACCATTTTTAGTTTTTTAGGGATACAGATTAATTATTAAAAATATTATGTAATAACTTTACTCACATATTGAACCTCTCTTAGAACCCCTTTACATAGGAACCTTTTGTTGTGTGTTCGTGCAATTTTACCACTTATTTGAGTTACAAATAATAGTTTTTCCGTCATTCATAAAAAGCAATTCAAAGTTTTTAAATCCAAAATTTTTAGAAATTATTGTTTCTTTTTTTAATTCTGGATTTAGTAATAATAGTTTTTCGTTTTCGTTGGTTTCTAAATAAACCATTTCAATTATATAGTTTTTGTCTAAAAGTTGTTTTTCTAGTTTTTGATAATCTTGATTTGAAAGTTCAATCAAATAAGAAATGTTATAATCTCCTAAGTTATAAATATTATTCACTCCTTGTTTAGCCTTCAGTTTTGCGTTTGCGGGAAAGTTTATATTCGTATTTTCTTCAAAATTGCTTTTGTAAAATGAATCGGTCGGATAAAAACCTCTTACAATAAAATATCCCAAACCAATTAAAAGTATAGTTGAAACAACTCTTGCCGTTTTTAAATTGATTTTTCTTTTTAGTAATCTGTAAATCAGAAATATTATTCCTAAAGGAAGGATGATAAAAACAAGGGTTGAAATTAAAGTAGCTAAAATAAAATACTTGTCCATTCTGTTAGATGTTGGTACGACGGGTGTTTGTGCATGACACACAACGTCCAGGGCTTGGCGATGGGCTGGTCTTCAATGTTCCGTCTGCCCATACGTCGCGCCGATTGAAAAACTGCCGCTGAAGTTAAAATAAAAAAAGTTGATTTTTGTTCGTCTGCTGGAACTGTTGCTGATAGAGAACTACAGCCGATTGTTATTCCTTCAGCCAGACTATTGCCAAACCTTTTGTTGCCTGAAGTATGGTCAGTTAAGATGTTGTGATGTCTGTTTTCTTAACGTCTCAAATGCTCGTTTTAAGATAGCATCATACCACAATTTCTGTGAGAAAATCATCATCTTGCATATGTCTGCGGATAGGTTACAAAACTCTTTTAGAATACTTTCATTTATCTCGTGAACAGTTCTAAATAACATAAAACTATATCTATCAACTATGATACAATAAGGGTTATAACTAAAAGGTGCACAAAGAATATTGGCGGTTTCATCTTTAAAAGATTTCGCTGTGATTATAGAAAATGGAAAAAATTGAAATTCTGGCTTTTTACCTAATAAGTTTAAGTAATCATTTTTTTTAGTTGACTTATAATCTAATAAGATAATCCGTAAATCGTTTTCAAAACTTTGAACAAGTTTTACATCTTTAAATATTTTCAGACTTGAAATACTGACTCTCCAAAAAATAGAATAAATAAGTAACGTAACAGTTTTTATATCTATAGTTTTAGATTCAATTACATCAAGCCCTTCAAATATTTTCTTTAATGAAAACTCACCATTTGAAACTTTTTCCTTCCAATCTATAAATGTTGCACTGGCTATGCCTTCTAAGACACTAAAGAATGATTCACATTCATCACAAAGTATATAGTTTTCTTTTGGAGAATCCTGGATAGTTTTGATTCTACTGTTTAAAATTTTGTCGCCGCCCAATTCATAGCCTCTTCCTGCACCCCCATTTGGTGCTAGAAAGTTTGTTGACAAGAATCTTGGATAAATGTGAGAGTTCTTTTTATTTGCAAAATTGGTTTTACATAACAAGCAAAAGTCAGTTGGATTACGCATCTTTAATAGAATTCAATATATAATTTTATTGATTTTTAATTTTTTCATAAAATGCTTTTGCTTCTGGGTCACCTAATAATTTTGCTCGTTCGAATTCTTTTACAGCTTCTTCCTTTTTCCCTGAATTATAAAGAGCAAAGGCATATGTGGTAATATAAGTGACTGGAAGGTCAGCATAAATTGCAATAACATTTTTGTAATCGTAAATAACACGGTAATAGTCCCCTAAACAATAATCCACTTTCATTCTGGTTGCCCAACCTTGCCATTGCTTTTTATCAAGCTCAACTGCTTTTGTCAAATAATAAAAAGCTGTATCATATTTGTCAAGTTGTAATAAAATTTGTCCTTTAAGAATATATGCAAAAACAAATCCTTTATTATGTTCTAAAATATTATCAACGACTGTCAATGCCTTATCATATAGAGCATTTCCGTATAATGATGCAGCATAATTATTTAAAAATTCTTTGGGAACTTCGGTTTTAGCAATAGATATTGCTTTTTCATAATTTTCAATTGCAGCATTGTTGTCATCTAAAAAAAAATGACAATCCGCAAGAGCAAGAAATGGATAAGGTTGTGCAGAGTTGAATTTTATGTAATGATTATAATCTAAAATCGCCTGTCTAAAATTATTGTTTCCTTTATGCATGTTAGCTCTTGCCAGTGCAGTTTCTGGATTTTCTTGGTCTCTATTATATTCCCCAATTAAATTCCACATGTTTTGGTCTATCATAATTATTATTTTTTAGTCTGTAAATATTTCAGGCAACGAACAGGGCTTTATGCAGGTTGGGAATTAGTATTCCGTCTGCCGATAACCGCTGCTGATTGAAAATATATTGATGAAGTTAAGTACAAAAGCTGATAGATATTCGTCTGCTGGAACTGAAGCTGGGATTTGCAAATAGTTGATGTTACAATGTCCTACCCAACTTGCATAAAACCCAATGTTATATGGCGTTTTTCTTTCCGTGATGTGCTTGTCTGTGGCAATTCGGACAAAGGGCAATTGCATTTTCAATTGTGTCGTCTCCGCCTTCTGCTAAAGTCACAATATGATGTACCTCTAAGTACGGCGTGTTGTCAGTGTCTCTTAAAAAAGGTGCTTCACACTTACATTTTTCACACTTACCGTTAGCTCTATGAAGCACCGCAGCTACTACAACTTGATTTCGTATAAAAACTGTTTGGTTAACTGTAGTCTTTGTCGGTTTAGGATTGGTGTTTTTTAAAATCTCAAGTCTCTCTTCTTGGGAAAGGGTTTGTGCTTGATTAAGTTTTGCTTGTTCAAGTCTGATAAAGTCGGAATAACTTGGGGGTTCAATTTCGTTGTCTGTATTAAATTCTGAAAAGATAAATTCTACTGCTCCTTTTGAATGAGAGTCTCTCATATTGGGCATTAGATGTGTCTTAATTGCTCCGTCAATAAAATCTTTATTCGCTTCTTTTAAAAAACCGATGTAAGGCTCAATGTCGGCAGATTGAAGTATGCAACCAACATTGTCTTTAGTCTTTGCAAGTAAGTTTGGTACTTTGCCAATGTCTGTGTTTCTGTAATACTGATTATTGTTGTATCCGTAAAACTCAATGGGAATTGCATTAGTCGTCAATATTTTTTTTAAAGTAGTCCTGTTGCAAAGAATTAAAATTTCGTTGTCATACAAGGTGATACAATATTCCTGTCCAACATTGAAGCGTAAGAATTTACCTTTTAAATCTAAATTCAAACTCCAATTGTCGCTTTTTAATGTGTCTGCATAGCTTACAGCGTCCGCCAAAAAATGTATGAAAAGTTTCTGAGCATTACTGTCAGGAAGTAATTTGTCAATTATGATTTTCGCATCACTAAAACTGTCTCTGTTTATCTTAGCCATAAAGTTTTGAAGGGTGTCGCTCTAAAATGCCATATAACGTCCAGGGCTTTGTGCAGGTGGGAAATTAGAATTCCCGTCTGCCCGAACCGTCAGCCGAAAGTAGAATAAAAAAGTTGATTATTTGTTCGTTTGCTGATAGCATTCGGTCTGCCCGGACTACTGATGATAGCAGCACAAATGCTCATGTTTATTCCGTCTGCCCCACTTGCACAAAGCATCTATGTAAAAGCGGTAATTTGAGAGTCTCAAAAATTCAAAGAAATGAATCAAACTCAAACTACCGCCACACCAAAGTTATTCATTGGTATGGACGTTCACAAAAAAAGTTGGACAGCACATTTTA
>JAUZPL010000189.1 GCA_030705955.1 Bacillota bacterium
CGCTAAAGCCGAGGAATGCTCCTTGGCTTTTTCTTTTTTAGGTTTAAGAAAGGAATTTTACCATTTTAATGGACAAATAAATAACCCTTAAATCGCATCAGAGCAACTACGCCTTATGAACCGCCCTAAGTAGCTTGCCAATCGGAGAGTTTTCTTTATAGGAAAAATTTGAATTATCATATAAAATAAACTTATTAAATGTATTTATAAGGGGAAAAGGATTCATGGTTCAAATAGCAAACGAACAAGAAACAATACAAGCTTTAAGGGGAAAACTAGTTTCACTTTATCATTACTTACTCAAACAGCAGGACTTTGAAAATGTTGAAAAAGTAAGACAATTAGCACAAAAACTAAAAAAGAAGGAATTCGTTATTGCTTTTTGTGGGCATTTTTCAGCTGGGAAATCTACAATGATTAATAAAGTTGTTGGGGAAAAGTTACTTCCCGCGAGCCCTATTCCTACTAGTGCTAATTTAGTTAAAGTAAAATCTGGTGAAGAATACGCAAAGGTATATTTTAAAAATGATAAACCACGTCTTTATTTAGCACCATATGATTATGAATTGGTTAAAAAATATTGCAAAGATGGGGATAAAATTAAGGAAATTGAAATCAGCCATAAGGAATCTAAATTACCTGCTAACACAATTATTATGGATACCCCTGGCATTGATTCTGCTGACGATGCCCATCGAATTGCGACAGAATCAGCTTTACACCTTGCAGATCTTGTTTTTTATGTAATGGACTATAACCATGTTCAATCTGAGTTGAATTTTTTGTTCACCAAGGAATTAACTGAGGCTGGAAAGGAAGTTTCTTTAGTAATTAATCAAATTGATAAGCATAAAGATGAAGAATTAAGTTTCCCGGAGTTCCAAAAAAGTGTAGTAGATTCATTTTCATCATGGTCGGTGGAACCTTCACATATTTTTTATACCTCTTTGAAAAACGAAGACCAAGCTTTTAATCAATTTTCTGACTTGCAACAATTTATTGGGAATAAATTGTTAACAAAAGATCATTTCTTGTCACAGTCAATTTTCCACTCCCTAAAAAAAATAGTTGAGGATCACCTTGAACAAACAAGAAATAGAGATGAAATGAAGCTTTTGCCTACAAAACAAATATTAGAAGATCTATCTTTCGATGAGCAGGAGCAATTATTAGACACATACAACCAAAAATCCTCCGAACTCCAACAGATTGAAACTGGTTTGAAAAAGGCTGAAGATCAATTTGAGTATGAAATGAATCAAATTTTAAAGAATGCTTATTTGATGCCGTCTGAAACACGAACTTTAGCAGAGGCTTATCTAGAAGCCTGTCAACCTGAATTCAAGGTAGGTTTTTTTGGCAAACAAAAGACGCTTGCAGAACGGGAAGCAAGGCTAGAACGTTTTTACCAAGATATGCTTGAAAAAACCAAATCACAGCTTGAATGGCATTTGCGCGAATTTTTAGGACGGATGTTGAAAGTGTATGGCCTTGAACAATCCGAATTAGCTGGGAATGTTTACTCTTTTGCCATCCATTTTCAAAAGGATTTATTAGTTAATGCTGTAAAATCTGGAGCAAGATTATCTGGAAATTATGTTTTAAATTACACAAATGATGTGGCAAATGACATTAAAAGAATAGCAAAAAACCTTTTATTTGAGTATAGAAGCATTTTTTTGAAGTATTTAGATAATCGAAATGCCATTTTAAAAGAACGTTTTTATCAAGAGGTTACAAATATTGAAGGGTATGTTCATGCATTTGAAGAAGTGAAAAAGTTTGAAATGAATTTTATACGAAAACGGGAAATATTAGAAGAATTGTTATGGCAAAAATCTGAGGATGATCAAGTTTTTGAACAGCTCTTTATAACTCAAGAAGAAGTATTTGAAGTGGTTCGTGGAGGTTATGTTTCAAACAGTTTGACAGTGCAAAAAAATATTCGTGAAAAAAATCAATCAAACTTAATATATAATCATGGACATTCCAAGACAAATGACCAGCTTCACGAGACATCTTTAAAGCTAAAGAAAACGTCAAAGCTTATAAATGTACTTCCTGGCTTTAAAAAGCTTGCTAATGAATTGGAAGAAAAAGCGGAAAGATTAGAAAATAAAGGTTTTACAGTAGCTCTCTTCGGTGCATTTAGTGCAGGTAAATCTTCATTTGCAAATGCTTTGATGGGAGAAAAAGTACTGCCAGTCTCTCCTAATCCTACGACTGCAGCAATTAATAAAATCAAACCTGTTGATGAAAAGAATCCCCATGGAACTGTCCTAGTGAAATTTAAAGAAGTGGCGACGATGCAAGAAGATTTAAATCGTTCCCTAAAGGTATTTGGTTTAGGTGCATTAAATTTAGAGGATGCAGTTAAGAAAATGGATCAAATAGTGTTGCAAAAGGATCATATTGACGCCTTTGAGAAGACCCATTACGCATTTCTGCAAGCATTTACAAAAGGGTATGAATCATATAGACAGCATCTCGGAAAGGTTATAAACACTACACTAAATGAATTCAGTGATTTTGTTTCAAAAGAGGAAAGATCCTGTTTTATTGAGTGGATTGATCTTTATTATGATTGTGAACTAACCAGAAAAGGAATTACACTCGTAGATACTCCGGGGGCCGACTCCATTAATGCTCGCCATACTGGTGTTGCTTTTGACTATATAAAAAATTCGGATGCTATTCTTTTTGTAACCTATTATAACCATGCTTTTTCGAAGGCAGATAGAGAATTTTTAATTCAGCTAGGTCGTGTAAAAGATTCTTTCCAATTAGATAAGATGTTCTTTATTATAAATGCAATTGACTTAGCGGAAAATGATGAAGAAAAAGAAACAGTTGTAGAATATGTTCAAGAGCAGCTTGTCAAATATGGGATTAGGAATCCCCATCTTCATTCTTTATCAAGTATGCAGGCATTACAAGAGAAACTGGGTATAACCGATAATGCTATTTCTGGAATGAATCAGTTTGAACATTCTTTTTATCCGTTTATTTCTAACGATTTAACAAAAATGGCTGTTGCTGCTTCAGAAAGGGAGCTTTCTAGGGTTACAGAATTAATAAATACGCTTATCCGAAGCTCAATGGAAGATCAAAATATAAAAGAACAAAAACGCAGTGACCTTGAAAAGCAAAAAAGAATAATAAAAGGAATTATCGAATCACAAACCATTCAATCGTTAAATAGCTCCATTCACCAAGAAGCAAATGAGTTAATTTATTATTTGAAACAAAGGGTTTTTCTCCGTTTTAGTGATTTTTTCAAAGAAGCATTCAATCCAACCCAATTAAGAGATGACGGGCGTAATTTGAAGAATGCATTGCAAATAGCACTAGATGAGTTACTTGAAAGCATAGGATTTGATTTTGCACAAGAGATGAGAGCAACAACAGTAAGATTAGACCGTTATGCAGAAAAAATAGTTGCTGATTTTCAAGCTCAATTGGTTCGAAGTATTTCAGAAATAAACCATGACCTCTCCTTTTCTGCTTTTGAGGTTAAATTTGGAGAAGAGCTTACATTTGAAAATGCATTTAGTGAGATTAATAAGCAATTATTTCAAAAAGCAATGTCATATTTTAAAAATCCCAAGTCATTTTTCGAAAGAAATGAAAAAAAGCTAATGAGTGAAGAGCTTTACAATGTTTTAAACTCACCAGCAGAGGAATATTTAGTATTAGAACAAGAACGGTTAAACCATTACTATACTAATGTGTTAAATAGAGAGTATTCCTCCCTTTTAAGGCAAATGGATGAACAGGTAGATGACTATTATGTAAGCTTACTTTCTACATTAGATGGTGGTGTGTCGATAGAACAGTTAATCAGGATTCAGCAAAATCTAGAAAAATGTAGATAAAAGGATGAAGAGAAAA
>JAUZPL010000019.1 GCA_030705955.1 Bacillota bacterium
AGCAACTAGTGGTTTACCATCTGATAATTTCACACCTACAAGTACAGCTGGTCCGTGGCAAACAGCGGCTACTACTTTATTTGCCTCAAACATATCACGAGTAAGTTCTTGAAGTTTCGTGTTATCTGGCAGGTCAAACATTGTACCATGACCACCAGGCATGAAAATTGCATCGTAAGCAGAAGCATCTTTAATATCTTCTAATTTAACGGTACTTTCTAAATACTTTGCAGTATCTAGAACTTCTTGAGGTACTCCTCCTTCTAAACTACGATCATCTATAGGTGCTTTTCCGCCTTTAGGGCTTGCTACTGTAATATCATAGCCTAATTTTGAAAATTCTACGTATGCTTCACCAAATTCAGATAACCATAGTCCTGTTTCGTGACCCTCGTTCATTTTATCCGCTGTTGTTACAACTATTAAAATATGTTTTGTCATTTTAACATTCCTCCAAAGTTTGTTTTATGATTAGAACCCATCGAGATATATTTCACTTCTAGGAAACCGCTTATTCCTTCTTTCCCGCCTTCTCGACCTAAGCCACTTTCCTTAAATCCACCAAAAGGCGCTTGTGCAGCAGAAGGCAATCCATCATTTAATCCAATGACCCCATAATCTAGTTTTTCAACAATAGCAAGTGCTTCGCTAATATCTTGGGTATAGACATAAGCAGCAAGTCCGTATGGTGACTTGTTTGCACGTTCTATTGCTTCTTCTATTGTTCTGAATGTAGACACGGGTGCAACTGGTCCAAATGTTTCTTCAATCATACATAGCATGTCATCAGAAGCGTTTTTTATTAAGGTAGGTTGAAAAAAATATCCATTTTCCTGTAAAACACGTTGACCACCAGTTACGATTATTGCTCCTTTTTGGATCGCATCCTGAACGTGCTCTGATACTTTGACTAATGCTTTCTCGTTGATTAGCGGACCAATCATAACTCCTTCTTTTAAGCCGTTTCCATACGTAAGTCGTGCTGTTTGTTCAGCAAACTTCATGAGAAACTCTTTTTCAATATCCTCTTGGACCAAAAAGCGATTGGCTGCTACACAAGCTTGTCCGCCATTACGGAATTTAGATTGAATCGCTCCTTTAACCGCTGCATCAATGTCTGCGTTGTTTGTCACAATAAATGGAGCTTGTCCTCCAAGCTCTAACGACAGCTTCTTCATCGTATCTGCTGCTTCCTTCATTAAGATCTTTCCAACAGGAGTTGATCCCGTGAAGGTTATTTTACGCACGCGAGAATCTTTTTGCCAAACTCCAACGATTTCTTTCGCGTCACCCGTTAAGATGTTAATGACTCCTTTAGGAATACCAGCTTGTTCTGCAAGCTCCCCTAATTTAAGCGCAGTAAACGGGGTTTCTTCAGATGGTTTTAGAATCACTGTGCATCCGGCTGCTAATGCTGGTGCTAGTTTCCTTGTAATCATCGCTGCAGGAAAATTCCAAGGAGTAATTGCTGCGACGACTCCGACAGGGACTTTTTGCACGAATAACCGCTTTTCACTAGATGATTCTGGGATGAGTTCACCATACACTCTCTTTGCTTCTTCTGCATACCAAGCTACATACTGATTTGCATAATGAATTTCACCCATAGCTTCTTCTAACGGTTTCCCTTGTTCAAGCGTCATTGTCCTTGCCAGAATTTCTTTATTCTCTTCTATCAGGTCGTGCCACTTGCGTAACAAGTGGCTGCGTTCATAAGCGGTGGTTGTGGACCAACTAGTAAATGCGTCATCCGCTGCATCTACAGCTTTTAATGCCTCTTCTTTACCTGACTTTGGAACGGTGCCAAGTATTTCTTTCGTGGCAGGATTTCGAACAGTCATTGTTTCTTCGGTATTAAACCAATATCCGTTGACAACATTCTTTTCAATAAACAAGCGATTCACTCCCTTCTTAGAAAGGCTCAAGAGCTCGTAAAACGACTTATGGTCAGGGGCCCGATCCGACTGAGATAAAGAAAACACGAAGAATGACAGTGATTCGATGTTGAATTATCGCAGGGAGGATTAGGTTGGACACTAGTCTCTGGGCGCTGGAGCTAGACAATTCTTAAAGTTGAATATTATACATTCTTATCTATTAAAATAAATAACTTGAGCCCCAACTTACAATGGTTGTTTTTTGGTACAACCATAGGTTATCATTTGTATAATAAAATTTGTACTTCCACTATGTTAGATGGAAATAACCAATTGTTATGAGGGATTCAAAATGAGAAGTGAGTGGTTAGAAGCGTTTCATACAACAGCTGAAACACAGAGCTTAACAAAAGCAAGTGAACTATTGAACATGAGCCAACCTGCCTTAAGTAAACAAATTAAAAACTTGGAGAATGATCTTGGTGCAAGCTTATTTACTCGATCAACTGTAGGTGTCACACTTACAAAAGCAGGTGAACGACTTCTTCCCGCTTGCAAGGAAATCCTGAAAGAATGGAATACGGTCAGAAAAGAGATCGCTGTTGACCAAGGATTGATGGGAATCACAATCGGGGCATGGCCTAGTATTGCTACATCCTTTCTACCCAAAAAGCTCGCTTACGCAAAGCGTTCCGATTATACATTAAAAATATCGCATAGTTATGTGGAATTATTAGAAGGATTAAAAGATGGGAAGCTAGATGTTGCTTTATTTGATGAAAAAGGGATTCACCATTCATACTTCTCGACTTTTGTTTTTTCAGAAGGATTTTTGCTTTATGTCAATAAACATCATCCTACGTTCGGGGGAGCTAAGTCAGTAGCTTTTGAAGAAATAAAAGATGAGGCATTTGTGATGTTATTAGAGACCTGTGATGCTAGGACATTAATAGAGGATGCTTTTGCCGAAAGAGGTGCGAATTTACACATCACATCAGAAATAGAGTTTGGCCACAGCATTCTAGGATTCATCGAAGCTAACATTGGAATTTCCATCCTACCTGAAAGCTTTGCTAAAGGACTCACACCTAATATAAAAGCCATTCCTATTGTTGATTTTGACATTAGGCGCAAAGTTTCATTAATTGCACGGGATGAACAAGTCGGTAAGAAAGTGTTGGCAATGTTGAAATAACGCTGCCCGGTCACTTCTCTTTGAGGTTTTCGTTAGGTTTACTAAGAAAAACCAAAGAATAAAAAAGAGGAAGCAACCAGAACTAAGACTTGGAATGGATGAAATTCTTGCAGATATTTTTTGATTTGTTAATAATCTACACATATAAGAATATCACCAGAATAATTAAAGGGACCTGTCTAGTTTAATTGCCTGAAAAACAAAAAGACAGTTCCTAACTTTTATTGTATTCTTGTATTTCTTTTCTTTTTTATCAAATTAACATTAATAAAATTTTTATAAATTAAGTAGAGTTCTTTAGAACCAGAAATTACAAAAACCTCATTTACTTATGGTACGGTTCACCGTAATGCATCTAAATGAGGTTTTACACCACTGTTTCTTCAATTGTTGGAACCTTCAATTGCCCTTTGAATAGCATAAATAACACCCGTATGCATTCCTTCGTGGTGTAAGCTAAACGTTAGAATTTCTCCAATTGTTTCCATTCTAAAACCTAGCCGTACAAAGGGTTTTGTTGCTTTTTCCTGCAGGCGGTTGCCGAGAGTTTCCTTAATGTAAGCAGTTTGCTTTTTTAATTCATAGGATAAAGTTTGCAACGTTGGAGGTTCTACTTGCCATTCGTTAGGTCTGCTCCGATTGCCAAATAGGGTGTGAAATTCTCGAGAAAGTTGTTGCGGTAACCCTGCAAAGTTCGAAGCAAGCTGATCCTGAACAATTAAAATATGACCAACGTTCCAACGGATCGTATTGTTAAATCCCTTAGGCATAATATCAGCCACTTCTTCCGTGATAGATTCCAACCTTTGAAGAGTAATGGCTCGAACCACTTCCACTTGTCTTTGTACCATATCGTTCGTCATCATATACCATCTCTCGTTATCCTCAAACTTCTCTTTCATCCATTAAACTCTTATGTATCCAAATAGGTGCCGCAGAACCGTCACACATTGCTATTGTCACTTGTTCCGAATGAGCAATAACCTCACCTGCTGCCCATAAATTGGGCTTCAGAGATACCATTTCCTTCATCTCTAATTTTAATAAAAAAACTCCCATTAAACAGGAGTCAAAAAAATTTCTTTTTAAATTTGTTAATTTTATTGTTTTCCAAATAATAAAGAAATAATCACTGCAGTTTTTTTAAATGTATGCACAATCCAAAATGCAAATTTTTTTTAGTTCTGCCCATATGTTGGATTCTACAAAAAAAATTCCCCCAAACCATTAGTTTGAGGGAAAATCTTATGAACCACTATTAACACAGGTGCCACTAACAACCGATTATTTGAAAGTGATGGTATAATCTAGATTGTTAAAAATATCTTGTAGGGCAATGCAGGCATTATTTTCAGCAGTTTTTAAAAGCTCAGACTCCTTGGCATCTTTTTTCACCAATCTTCATTTTAGAAAAATTAGATTCTGTACCCACACGTACTAATGATTTTTTCAAAATCTATTATACTTTAATTCGACATTTTTTGTTATATATATTAAAATTTTTCCAACGGTGATTACTCCTAAACAATTGCACCCTCCTCTTGCTCCAAAAAATCCAAGTATTATTAGTACAATTATTATTCCTAAAACGATTTATAACATAATCTACTCCAAACGATATTCTGGTATAGTTAAAGTTTACTAACGTAAATTACATTATTAAATCATCCTCTAAACAGACCGTACAAAATTTAACTTCCGTTTTTATCCTCAACAAGAAAAGCCTTTTGGAAATATCGAAATATCCCAAATGACTTTCCCTATTTCACTATATTTCTAATTCCCCATCCCCTGAAAAGGCCTTCCCTATTTGTTCAACTTCTTTTAAGGGACTTTCCTTTATGATTCCTTCTACTGTTGAAAGTACCTGCATTGCTACTGCATCTTTATCTTGATCTTAGGCTTGATCCAAGAGAGTAAACAGTTCTTCCATTGTTTCTCTTCTAATGGAATATTGCTCTAAAAGGTGGCCCGAGAGAAAGTCTTTAATATTGTTGACTTTCAAAAGATATTTTTCAAGATTTGCACCAATTGCTTTTCTTTTTGTATGCTCTTGTTCCTTTGTAATTTCCTATTCCTTTTTAGCATTAATAAATGAGGTGATTGCATCTTTTATATCAGCTGATTCAAGCTTACTTAGATCCATACCACCGCCACTTTTTTTAACTTCATTAGGCAATTGTAACAACTCCTTGTATTACAGTTCCCCTACACATTTAAGTTTTGATTGAAATAAACTATAAATATATCATCAAAAGTAGAAACTTCTTTATTTATTTTTGTTCATATAACGTTCACTGTAATTTGTGAAATATATCACATAGTTAAAAAATAAAAATAGAGTATATTCATTGCATAAGCAATTTGTAAAATGTTTTTACCATTAATCATTCTGAAAAGAGGTAAAAATTATGATCATAATGGATAGAGAAATTAATAGTTCTGTATTGTTAGAAAGCCAATCAATAAAAGGTTTTGTATTTCAAAATCGTTATGTTTGTCCACCTTTTGATATTGCGGCTGCAACAGATGATGGACTCATTACAGAGGAGCTATTGTCTATTTATAAGCAGCGTAAGGGGCCTTCATTAATTGTTGTGGAGCAAGCTGCCATTTCCCCAACAGGACAATACCGAGAAAGATTGATCTACGCAGACCGTGATGAATGTCTTGAAGGATTATCGAAACTTGCAAATGTTATCCATCAGAACAACCAAGTTGCCGTGGTACAGATTAATCATGCCGGAAGCGCAGCTGACTCATCTTTTACCGGAATGGAAGTTGTGGCCCCATCAGCGGTCATTAATCCAGGATTTAAACGTACTTTGCCAAGAGCCCTAACGATAACTGAAATTCATGAAATAAGAGATGCTTTTGTTCAAGCGGCCATTAGGGTTAAAAAAGCTGGATTTGATGGTGTGGAAATTCACAACTGCCATGGATTTTTATTAACCCAATTCCTTTCACCTCTTACTAATTTAAGGATAGACAAATACGGAGGCAGCTTAGAAAATAGAAGCCGTCTTCTATTTGAGATTGTTAGAGACGTAAGAAAAGCTGTTGGAGAAGAGTTCCTCCTTCTAGTCCGTTTAGGTGTGGATGATCTTTTGCCAGGCGGGCTTACACTGGAGGAAGGGTGCTTAATCTCTAAAAAATTAGAGGAAGCTGGAATTGATATTCTTGATATTTCTTCCGGACTTATGGCTCCCCTCACACTAAAAGGTCCTGCCATGTTAAGAAACCATATTAAAGAAGTAAAAAAACAAGTAAGTATTCCTGTAATAGGTACAGGAGCATTAGAGAATATTGAAATCGCATCGGATATGGTAGAAAAAGGGGAAGTTGACTTTATTGGCATTGGAAGAAAAATATTGAAACAGCCTAATTACGTAGAAGGATTATTAGAAATAATTAATAGAGCAAAATAAATTGGAAATCATTTAAATCAGGGAAACTACCAAATTAGGTAGTTTCCCTGATTATTTAGGGCACAGATTTCATCATAAATCATTACATTTTTCCTTAGTACTAATTTCCGTCTGCAAGTTTTCCACTGATGAAAACTCCATCCAAATTTCTGAATTGGATTCCTTATTTTTGGAATAAAACACGATCCACAATATCTTGCACTGTTCGAATGCGCATTTCTAGAAATTCTCTTTCGTCCAATTCTCTATTATAAAATTTATATAAGGCATTTCGATGAGAATAGAAGAAGTAACAAGAACCCAATAGGGAAACCAAATAATCGACTGGCTCCTCAACACTTCTAATTTCTCCTTTGGCTACTCCCTCAAAGTATAAAGCCATTACCATTTGAAAATAAAGGTTTTGTTCGTACAAATTGTCAAAAATGTTATTGCTTTTATTAACAGCTTGATCCAGGATTTTTACAAAAATTGGGTTATTATGAATAAAAGTGGTGAAGTGTCTTATTAAAATTAGCATTTTTTCCCTAACTGCCAAGGATGAGGGTATTTCTAAGTCTGTTGGTGTTGATTTTCTAAATAAATAGTTTATCGTTGATATATAAAGTTCTTCTTTGCTTTTAAAATGATAATAGATTAGAGCCTTATTTACGTCTGCTTCGATTGCAATCCGATCCACTCTGGCCCCTTCAAAACCCTTATCTGCAAATTCAACTAATGCTGACTCCAAAATCTTTTCTTTACCAGGAATTGTCTCTGCCATTTGTTCTCTCTTCCTTTTGATTAAACATTGTTCAGATGCTTATTTGAATTTTTCGAATTAATCTTCTCACTAACTGCCCAAGCACTTTCATATGCTGGTAATCCTAAGCCTCCACGACCAACCGTAGAGTCTCCTACAAAATAGAGGGATTCCACTTTCTTACTTATAAATGGGAGGAGTTCATTACCAGTATGTCTTGCAATCCCATTCACCATAGCCCTATTTATTATTCTTGTTCCTACTGTTTGCTGTCTCCATCCAATATAAACACTATCGAGAATTCTTTCTATAGATTGTTTGGACTTCTCCGCATGATGATCATCTTGTTGCTCCTGTTTGGTTAAAAACTTTAAACAGGAGAGCAGCTGCCCATTATTTGTAACTGATGAAGGAATACCGTGAAAATGAAGTATAAAAAAATGGATATGGGAGAATATCGATGGATCCAATACTTATAATGGCAATAGGAATTCCAACTATTATATTTATTTTTGTCCTAACTAGTTTTTATAAAGGTTTATAAAGAAGAAAAATTTGACTCCTTTTTATACACCATTTGATGAAAGAAATGGACAATCTCAAGTGGAATTTCATGTAGAACAGGAAATCCTTTATTACATTTAGTTTGTCTCCTCCTTTTATCAGAAAACAACCATTTCCTAAGTTGTTCAATATTCGCTAACAAATACCTTTAAAAAAGCCATGCAACCGTAGTTACATGACTAAGAATACAATATTTTAAAAACCTCATTTACTTATGGTACGGTTCACCGTGGGATATCTAAGTGAGGTTATTATCCACCTGAGTTTGTTTAATTTAGGCTAGAATTATTTTTTTGTATCTAGTTAATAATCCTCCATAAACTCCTTTATTTTAACTTTCTTTATTCTTTCTTTATAGCCCTCTATATTATCTTGAACCCATCTTTTATGTCTCAGAAATTTAATTCCAGTTAAGCCCTTATCAATAAGTTTTAATAACTCAATTTTCTCTTCTAGTACTGGAACCTCACTTCCACTCCAAGAAAAAAGGATTGGGGATAATGGTATTTTGCAAAACAAGTCAAATGAATCGTTACTCTCTATTAGGTGAATTAGATATTTCGCCTTACTTTCCTTACTTAAATTAGCTATAGCATAAAACAACAAAGTAATATTTTCTTCATCCAAACTCCATAAAGAAATTTTCTCTCTTAACCAGGAATCATGTCTTTCAATAGTTATTTCTTTCTTTGGGCCTGATAATAGGTTTTCCAAAATCGATACTGTGTCATAAAAGTTACTTTTTGACTGATTAACGACAAGTGGTACTACCCTGTCAAGTATTGGCTGCCAATTATCTTTTTCCCAAATAAAAGACAAATCAACATCCCTTAAACTTAATGATTTATTCTGGCTTTTCAATATCTGTTCCAAAAATTGATCTATTATAGTTACATCAAAATCAATGAACTGTTTTAAGATTAAAAACTCCCCATCTATATTGGAGTCAATTTCCAATAATTTGAGATAAGCACTTTTTAACGTATTTAAATCATTTCGGAACAAGAAAAATAGCTCTCTATTAATTTCAGAGAATGGATTAAGTAAATTACTTAATGTTTTTTGTATAGTAATATCTTGTTGCTGCAATATTATTTTGGTCACATTTACATATACATTTTCATCAATTTCTAAATAATTTTTCAAAAAGTCTAAATCTATTGAATGCCTAGATACATCCTCTTGTTCTTCATTAAAGTAATCATATATTTTACTGAGAATATCTATGCTAGGTTTTTCCTCAGATATAACTCTAAGAAAACAATACAACCAATAGTTCTGATCATAGAATTTTTTTTCACGTAATAACATTTCTATATCATTGTCATCTATCGCACTTCTTAATTTATTTATAATAGGAAGTGGGTATAAATGTACCTGGTAGTTTCGGGAAATATATATTCTAATAATATCAACCATAAGTTCCTCTTTAGCATTTTCCAAAAGAGTGCCTAAGCTATTTACGATTGTATTTTTTTCATTATGGAAAACTTCATTACCTACAACTTCATCTAATACTTGAAAAACAACGTTAAATTCTTGAGTGTTAAACCTTTTTGCCATATCAACTAATAATTGCTTTTTTTCTAATACTCTTTCTCGATAATTTGGGCCATAAACATTTTGTGCTAATATTTTATAGATATTATATTTTTCAGAATTCAATTTATCTAATAAATTAAAGTCTAATTCTAAATCTTGCCTTAATAAAAAGTCATTTATTTTATTAAATATAATACTTTCTTTTAATGTTACCTCTGTTAAGTTCCCTATAAGTTCTGAAATATACTTAATATCATGTACTAAAATATCCTTATTTATTTTTCCGGAATCTTGGTATCCAAATTTAAAAAGTAATTTTTTTATCTCTTCACCATTTTGGTTATATAAATCTTTTAATTTGACCCATGCAATTTCTCTTATTTCAAGAATATCTGAAGAATATTCTAAAATTAAGTCATAAAATTTGATAGTCTTTCTATCTGACATTTCAGTGATATGATGACTGAACTTCAAATAGTATTCAATGAGCCTAATTAATAGCATTTCAAAAACAATAGAATTCTCCTGTTCATACTGGGCTATTATCAAATTAATTAATTCTTTTTGTATAGAAAAACTTTGTCTTACAGAAAGTTCCTTAAAGCCAAAGTCTTGGGTTAAAACAGAATAGACAGAAGAAAAGTCTGCAGGTTTTTTTTGTAAGTATTTTATTATTAATTCGAGTGATTCCTTATAATACTTAGTTTGACTGAAATTAGATAGTGTAGAAAGAATTTCTGATCGATTAGAAGTTTGCTTAGAAGTATCAAAATTTATTTGATACTTCTCCTCTCTGGATAGCAGCTCAACTTTATCTTGTATATAAAAAAGTGTTTCAATTTCTAGCGCAAACCAAAAAGTGTACAAAAAAACCTCTAAATTTTCATCTGATTTTTCTTTTAAATCCTTGTAGACTTTGGTAATTTCTTCTTTTATTAGTTCATAATTTTCCTTTTGATAAAAATATGAAAAAACACCGTTTAGATTTTCAATAATTCTATTTTTTAATTTTGGAAAATATGCTCTTATTAAATCTGAATACCGTAAAAGTTTTTTATCAAAAACAGTTAGATAAAAAATGTATGTACTCAAAATTTGGTCAGATATTTTAGTGACTTCTCCCTCATAAATATCCAATATTTCCATTGAATGAAGCTTTTCAGTAATTCTTAGGAAATCAACTTTTTCAAGATTTGTTAATTGAGCCATTAAATCTAAATTTTCATCATCCCCAAGATTTACAACATTTAGAAAGCTATAGATAGTTGCAGTTTTAAGAAGTTCATTATTTTCTAATTCATCTTCAAAGTCTGTTTTAACACCCCTGTAGTATTCTTCCACCAACTCTATAACGTTACCTATACTCTTTAATGTATTTTCTCTTATTGCAGTCTCGCATGCCATGATCGCTAACCTTGCATTACCTTTGGAAATCTTACATATTCTCTCTATATATAAGTGATTTTTTATATCATATTCTTCTTTACATAAGGTTTCTATATCTTTATCTTCCAAAACATCAATTTTAATTAAATTGATATTGAATCTCGATACTTTGTCTAAAATCTTTCTTTCTGCATACTCTCTTACGGATACAATTAATTTAAACTCAATTCCTTCTTCTTTTAATCCTAAATACTCTAATATTAAATTTAACTGAGTTAGGTGATTAACATCATCAATAAATAACAAATAACTTCCAGGGCTATTAAAGTGTAACTTTAAGTCCTTATATAAATTTTGACCATTATTTCTAAGACATTTAATTTCATATTCTAAGTTTGTTTCTTTGAATCGTTTAACACATTCTAAAGCGAGTCTAGTTTTCCCAACCCCTGGTTTTCCTGACAATATAGTTACTTGATTTCTATTTATTGATTCTATTATTAAATCTATTTCTGAATCTCTTGCATATAAAGTTGTATTTAGTGTTGTTGCTAATTTACTTCGGTTGTAAACTTTTATAAAGTCATCAATATCTAAAATTTGTTCTGTATCTAATGTTATATTTAAAAAATCTGATACTATTGATGGAAACTCGTAAACTTTAAAAGAGATAGTATCTATAGTAAGTAACTCTAGCCTTATGTTATAGTGACCCGCTTTTGAAGCTAATTTACTAATTTCCTCTGTAGAAAGCCTCCCTGTACAACAGCAAATAATTTTTTCTATATCATTAAGTGAAATATTCGTTTTTGTTTCATCTAAACACTTATCTAAATCATCTTCAAACTTCTTATAGAGATTACTTTTTTGAACTGTATATTCAATAAAAATATATTTGTTTTCTGGTGTTCTTATTAGGGTATCTGGTGTTCCTGTTTTTGTATTATTGTTTCCTATTACAGAACCTATAGAATAGACTTCCCCATCAATTGTCCTAGAAAAATAAATATCCATCATTTTTTGAAACTCTCCACCGTTTAGCTCATTAATTTTATTTTGGATTTCATTTATTTTTGACAATGTCCACACCTCTAATCCTGTTAAATTTTCATTCTTTCCGTTAACTATAAGTTTTTGGGAGGTATATAAGTTATGCTCATATTAAAGTCTCTATATTATAGCTAAATAAGGTCTAAATACTGTTATTCTTTTATATAACTTTTTAAATACATTTCTATAGTTTCCTCATCAGAAATATTTTCACTTAACAATCCGTGTTTACTAGCCAGATTGAGGTAATACTTTGCCCAAAGGCTTAACAGATTTTCTTGTATATCTAATTCTTCTCTTTTCAAATCATTAGCTTTTAAAAAATCTTCATCTTCAATTGCTTTACATAAGCTTTTTATTACTTCTTCATATTTTTTAATTGCTAACATAAAACTTGGATTATCTGCCATCTTACTTTTCACTTCTAGAACAAACTTCTCTGTTAACTTCTTTTGTTCATCCCATAATTCAAGATCAATTATGTCATGCAACTCTAAACTTAGATGTGCACGTTCTTCTACAATAGCTAAATCTAAAAATTGAGCAAGCATTTTATTATTCTTTTCTATCTTATTTACATCCAGTAAGGTTTGTTTTAAATCATTTGTTTTTATTTTTTGAAGTATAAAAGTAAAACCTCTCCACCAATTTCCAGCCATTTAAATGTCTCCTTTAAAATAATTTATAATCTTCATAATTTTACCATATATAAACAGGCCCCGGAAATTAAAAAAAGCCTCAGATTATTCTTAGATGATAAGTCTGAGGCTTCTTTTCAAATTCATGAGGAGACATATAACTATGATAAATATATATTTACTTTTAAAAACCTCATTTACTTATGGTACGGTTCCCCCCGATTTATCCTAAACGCCCGATACACCTGCTCTACTAAAATCAACCGCATAAGCTGGTGTGGGAAGGTCATTTTGGAAAAGGAGAGTTTTTCATTTGCCCTTTTTAATACTTCATCACTTAGACCAAGGGAACCTCCGATGATAAAGGCTATTTTACTTTTTCCGTATGTGGCAAGCTTATCCAGGGTATTAGCTAATTCCTCTGATGATTGCATTTTCCCATTTATAGCTAATGCCATTACATATGTATCTTGGCTAACCTTTGCTAAGATGCGTTCTCCCTCTTTTTGTTTTACCTGCTCCATTTCAAGTTCGCTTAATTCCTCTGGAGCCTTTTCATCAGAAACCTCTATTATTTCTACTTTTGCATAGGTGGATAATCTTTTTAAATACTCCTCTATCCCCTGCTTGAGGTATTTTTCCTTCAATTTTCCTACTGTTACAATTAAGATATTCACAATTCACAATCCTTTTCAAATTGATTATAAACAAGTTATCCACAATAATTATCCACATATCCACAATTTTTATCCACATCTTGTATGCAATCATTTGTTCCCTACTATATATGTAGCTCGCTTATCACAATATTCACAGGTTGTTAATAAGTTATCCCCATCTAATTTTGTTAATATCGGGAATGTTTCATACTCATCCACAATTGTATCCAACGCTATATCTACATGTTCATCACAGGAATAAATCATACTTCTGCCCCCATTGTCCTCTGTTTTTTTGTTACACATTATCTAAATATTTATATTAACACAAAAGGCAGAAAGGTTTTTAGAACCTTTCTGCCCCTCTTATTTATTGCCCACTTTCAGTACTTTCAGCCGTTAATGTTAACGTCGTTTCCTTTAAGCTTCCATTTCGGTAAAACTTGACTTGAAGTTTATCTCCAATTTTCTTTTGTTGATACAGAAGCTTTCTTAAATCAATAACATCATTTATCTTTTTGCCGTCCATTTCAACAATAACATCCAATTCTTTAAGCCCTGCGCGATCCGCAGGAGAACCAGATACTACCTGCCTTAAAGCTACACCATAATCTACATTGTTTGGTAATTTCAAGGCCTCCTGTTGATAATAAGCTGGAATTTCTGAAACAGATTTTGGATCAATACCCATATATGGCCGTTTCACACTTCCAAACCTTTCAAGATCATTAATAATTGGCTTTGCAGAGTTGATAGGGATGGATAATCCAATTCCTTCTACAGCATTCTGAGCAATTTTCATTGAATTAATTCCAATAACCTGCCCATCAATATTGATAAGTGCACCGCCGCTGTTACCTGGATTAATAGCGGCATCAGTCTGTATGACCTCTGCTTGCCAATCTACCACTCCATCCTGATTGATATCAACAGGAATTGTACGCTTTAATCCGGATATAATCCCTTTTGTAACAGACCCTGAAAATTCAGGACCTAGAGGGTTCCCAATTGCGATAACAGGTTCTCCAATTTTCAATTTGTCAGAATCACCAAATTGAGCTACTTCTTTCACCTTTGACCCATCTATCTGTAATACAGCTAAATCTGTCCAAATATCCGTTCCTAGTAGTTTTGCAGAAAGTTTCGTACCATCATTTAAACTTACCTCTAACTTTGTTGCACCTTCCACAACGTGATTGTTTGTTACAACAAATGCTGTATTTCCAACCTTTTTATAAATAACACCTGAACCAGTTGCTGCAGCTTGGTCACTATTACCGCTATTATTCCCACCGTCAGACCAAAAATTTGATGACTGAATATTGGTTATACCAACAACCGCTCCACTTGTCTTTTGAACAATTCTGGTTGTGTTTGTATCCACATCTACTGCCACTTGCTTCTGAACAATTTCATTTTTAGCACCGACATTCGTATTTTCGGATAGTTGGTACCCTTGTTGAGCGGAATAAGGAAGCATACCATGACTCGACAAGTAGGGAATGGAAAATACTATCAGAAGTGCTCCAATAATGGCTCCAACCAAACTTGCAAAAAAATAACCTGCTTTGCTTTTAGGCCTTTCTTTATATCGCTCCTGTGAATGATCATCATAAAAACCCAAACTACACCATTCCTCTCTCCAAAATATTGCTACCATTATTTTGGCTTTCTAGAAACAATTATACTCTTTCTACTTAATATTTCTAAATATTTGCTATTTTAATTTAAATCTTCCTACTTTATTCATAGTTTATTCATATTTTCAATAAACAAAAAAGTGAAAATAACCAGAAGGTATCTCCACTTTATTTATTACCTATATAACGATGATCTAAACCTAAACGGCTGTTAAAATCGTAGGTATTTTGGGATCGGTATCAAATAGCTGAAACTGTTCTCCCACAATCATCCCCCGACTTTCTAATGTTTGAGTTACTGACATTTTCGCTAACTCTTTCATGTTATTATCCAAACTTAAATGGGCCAAATAAAATTTATTTGTTTTGTCACCTACAACCTCACTCATCGCAATGGCTGCATCTTCATTGCAAACATGGCCTACATCACTTAAAATCCTTCTTTTTACACTCCACGGGTACTTTCCCATTCTTAACATTTGTACATCATGATTGGACTCAAAAATATAGGTATCTGCGTTTTTGATAATTCCTTTCATTCTATCACTCACGTATCCAGTATCTGTTATAAGAACAAGCTTTTTCCCAGAGTGATGAAATACATAAAACATAGGCTCTGCAGCATCATGTGAAACTCCAAAAGATTCAATATCAGTTAATCCAAAGCTTTGAACCGTTTCCATCTTAAAAGTAAATTTCTGTTCAGTTGGAATTTCACCGATTAAACCAGCCATTGCCCCCCATGTTTTCTCATTTGCATAGATAGGGAGCTTATATTTTCGTGCTATGACACCAATTCCCTTAATATGGTCGCTATGCTCATGCGTTACAAAAACGCCTGATAGTTTACTAATATCCCTACCAATTGCTTGAAAAAGGGATTCCATTTGTTTGCCGCTTAAACCCGCATCAACTAAAAAGGAATTTTGTCCATCTTCAACATAAACTGCATTCCCTGTACTTCCACTGGCAAGAACACTAAATTGTAAAGACATACCTTTCACTCCACTGCCTTATTTTCATTGTCATCAAACATAATTTGCCCTTCAAAAGCATTCACAAATAAACTTTCCTTATTATCCACCACAATGTGCCATGTCGGTGTCAACACTTGGGAGGCAGAAAGCGGAATAAATGTTGAATATCCAAGCTCTATATTCGTTATCTTATCCCCTTGTTGAAGCTTACCATTTTGATGTAATGTCTCAATTGCATTTAACGGGGGCAATACTTCTTCTTTTTTATTAAGTTTTTCTAATCCTTCAAGATAGGTTTGTTCATAAGAAACAATTTGATTATTCTCATTAAGAGTAAAAGTTAGCATTCCTTGGATATTTTTAAAAAACTGTTTCCCTTCATACTGCTGATAATACGTAATTTTTTTGTCACTTTTTTCCCAATACTGATAATGATCACCGTAAAGAATATTTTCCTTTAAAAAAGTGGCCATAGCTCCTTGATCAAACTTATCCGGCAACTGGACTGGCTTAATAAATATGGAGTCTAAAGTGCTTCCATTATTTATTGTAACCGTTTGTCCCTTCAATTTACCTAGCTCTTCTTTTTTAAAGTTTTTCGGCTTTGCACTTACATATTGATCAGTTATCGGCATTTTTGGAAGATCAACATATTTAATATCATCAGCCTTCAGCTTGTCCTCTAAAGAAGTTTCCGTTATGACCTCATACTTATTGGCATCGCGTATTTTCATAAATTGGTAGAGGAGATACACATCTAAAGTGAGGAAGGTTACAATAAAAATGGTTTTTATCTTACTCCAATCCATGTTGTACTCCCCCTAGATCCTCCAAGTTAATCATACCCCACTTGCCATCATATTGATAAAACCAAGCAGGTTCTAAATAAACAAGTCGTGGTTCCTTTACATCCTTTTCCATTTGGTATCCTAAAACTAAGTTTTGAAGTAATTCTGACTTGAAATTTTTCTTTTCCTTTAAAAATTCTAAAGCTTCACTTCCAGAAGGACATGTTACCTTTTGCATTTCCGACTTTAAGGGCTGTTCCAATGAAATATTGGGACGAATGTATTTGTTTATTTCATTTTTTCCCCATATTTCGTTTATTTCCGACATTCCGTCCTCATTAAAAACAGGGTATCCATCCATACTGTAAAAACGAAATGTTGCTTGATGATTATACTCATCCATATCCACATATCGGTAAGCGTCAGTCCAGCCTCCATGTTCATTTACAAAATCTATACTACGTTTTACTAAATCCTTGGGGTTGTCTGTAAACTCGGTATCCGATGTAGGATTTACATATAAAAGCATATTGGTGCTATTATTAATACTCATCTTACTAGAACCATTGGTATACTCTTCTTCCTTTTGTGAAATTGTACTCTTTTGAACAAAACTTGGGTCACTAAAAAGAGCATCCTTAAACTTTTCAGAATTAATGGTCACTGGAAGATATTCAACCCTCATTACATCTGTTTTACCTTCTGGAAAGAAAATCAAGTGATTATTCTTTCCACGAAAAGAAAGATAACGTGGATATCTCTCTGAATTCTTATAAAAAATTCGATTAAAATTGTTTAACAATGATAAAGATATATGGCTGATATACACTTGTTGTGTATTTGTTGAGAGAAAATAAACAACCCCATTTTCTTTCTCCGGATTATCCACATTAATAATAATTCGGTCAAAAGTAAAAGATGGTAGCCTTTTTTCTTGGAAGTTCAATACGTTGCGATACAATTCGATTGGAGTGTCTGATGGAAATATAATTTCTACATTTCCATTTCCATGGCCAATATCATTTACATTTCTGACTTCATTTGAATAATTCCTTACATCATAAAATACCCATTGACTTAGATCCTTTGATATCTTGTCCAACTCAACGGGGTTAACAGTGCCGTGATGTTCTCCCTTAATATGAAATATAACCATATCTGGTTTAATAATTTTTTTAACTTCCTGCTTTTCACTTAGAGTTACTTCTGCCACGTTCTTGCTTTTTTCCATTGTTTCGTAATTTGGCTGATATGTCCAAAGATTCCAAGTCAAAAAGACACTAACAAATACTAAAATAATTAAAAGGATGGATTTAATATTTTCATATCTCATGACCACTCATCCTCTTCTGGCTGTTGATCATATGGGAGTGAGAAGGAAATTTCAGTTCCTTTTCCCTCTTCACTTTTTGCCCAAATATTGCCGCCATGTGCATTCACCATTTCTTTTGCAATCGCAAGACCCAACCCAGTCCCACCTAGTTTACGAGACCTTGCTTTATCCACACGATAAAAACGTTCAAATATTTTGCCAATGTTTTCTTTTGGAATTCCCATTCCCTGATCAGATATGCTAACAATAATCCTATCCTCTTCCTCTAAAATTGAAAAAGTGATCTGTCCACCCTCAGGTGAATACTTGATAGCATTAGAAATAATGTTGTATAGTACCTGAGTTAACTTATCTTCGTCAATTTCAATAAGAATGATATGTGTAGGTAACTCCCTTTTCAAGGTTACATTTTGATCTTTTGTCATTTCAAAACGATCAATAATACGGTCAAAAAACTCCACAAAGTTAACCCATTCCTTCGTTAAATTATAATCTGTACTATCCATTTTAGAAAGCTGAAGTAAATCATTGACAAGTCGAATCATTCGCTCTGTTTCGGTTCTGGTCACCTCTAAAAAATTAGGGGCAATTTCTTCATCCTGCCAAGCGCCTTCTGCCAATGCCTCCAAATAACTTCTCATTGTCGTTAGTGGTGTACGTAATTCGTGAGAAACATTGGCAACAAATTCTCTTCTTTCGACATTAATTTTTTCTTGCTCTGTAATATCATGAAGAACGGTAATTAGGCCATTTACAAATCCAGTTTCTTTTTGAATAATGGACAGATTTGCTCTTAATATATATGGTTTGTTTTTAGTACTGTAATCCAAAATTAAAGAGTCCTTTTCTTCCAACAACTCTTCAAAAGAATAGGTTTCACTTAATCCTAGTAATGCCATGATAGGCTGGGAAAGAACTGTTTCACGTGAAACATCCAGCATTTCTGCAGCGGGATCATTAATTAAAATAACCCGTCCTTTTCGGTCAGTCGCTATAACACCATCAGTCATATACGATAAAACTGAAGAAAGCTTCCGTCTTTCACCTTCAGTCATTGCCTGGGCTTCCTGCAGTTTCTTAGTTAAATTGTTAAAGGTAATGGCTAAGGTACCAATTTCATCATTTCCATATACTTTTACTTTTCTAGAAAAGTTCCCCTTTGCCATGGCTAATGCTTGCTTTTTCATATCTGCAATAGGCCTTGTTATGGTTTGAGCTAATAGAATTCCTAAAAGTGCTGTTATGGAAAGAGCAATTGCTGTTCCGGAAGCAAAAATACCATTTATAGTCTTCATTTGAGCAAAAACATTTTCAATTTTTGCAACTAGATAAATAGCACCTATTACCTTTTTCCCTGATTTAATAGGGGTTGAAAGGACCCAGATCCGGTTGCCTGTTTGCGGATCAATTAAAATACTGCTCTGTTCTTCTTCTAGTACAATGGATCGTTTTACCCGTAACTCTGTTGTCCTCTGTCCGACAATACCTTGATTATTAGTATCAGATGTTCCGAGGATTTTAAGTGTCCTGGCGTCAATAACCCTTACCTCTGATATGTCACCAGCAGAAAAGTCTCTTAATATTTTTTTTATACTATCCTCTACTGATGGATCCTCTGATGTCCTATCCTTTTCCATTTCCTCAACAACATTATAAGCAAGCAAATTAATTCGCTCTTTTAAAGAGGTTTGAAAATTGGTTCTTAATGTTTCTTCTAATTGACGAACAAAATAAACACCTATAATTTGCATGGCAACAAGAAGCAATAGGACATAAATAATAACAAATTTTACATGAATAGAGCGGAAAAAACCTACCTTTCTCATGAAGGCCTACTCCTGTTCAGGATTACGCAAATAGTATCCTACCCCACGTCTAGTTACAATCCATGTTGGATGGCTTGGACTATCTTCAATTTTTTCGCGAAGTCTTCTTACAGTCACATCAACTGTCCTAACATCTCCGTAGTAATCATATCCCCACACGGTTTGAAGTAAGTGCTCTCGTGTCATAACCTGACCAATATGCTTTGCAAGATAGTGCAGCAACTCAAATTCGCGATGAGTTAATTCAATTGTTTCTCCTCGTTTAGAAACAACATACGCATCCGGATGAATGATCAGTGAGCCAATTTCAATTTCATTTGTATCTTCTTCTAAATTAGCCTGGGCAGATAACAGTTGATGTCTTCTTAAATTTGCCTTTACCCGTGCGATAAGCTCTCTTGTACTAAAAGGCTTTGTCACATAATCGTCAGCTCCCAGTTCTAACCCAAGAACTTTATCAATTTCAGAATCCTTTGCTGTTAGCATAATAATGGGCATGTCATACTTTTTTCGAACCTCACGGCAAACCTCCATGCCATCACGTAATGGAAGCATGATATCAAGTAAGATAATATCAGGTTGGATTTCTTCAACCATTGTTAAAGCTTCATTTCCATCATAGGCACAATGAACATCAAAGCCCTCTTTTTTTAAATTAAAGCGCAAAATATCTGCAATCGGTTTCTCATCATCAACAACAAGAATTTTCTTTTCCATCCCTTTTGCTCCTTTTTTATTGTTAATCTATTTTAGCTTATCAGAATTTATATCCATAAATACTGATAAGCCAAGTTTTTCTGCTAGCATCTCTACTTTATAGTTATGATTTCTCTATTTTACTTTATCATGTTATGAAGAGTAATTCATCTTTTTACAGGCAATTGGTGAAATCTAGCAGTAAAAAGCTACTCTCTCTCCGTATATAAAAAGTCCCTAGTACAAACTAGAGACTCCAAATTTCTATCCTCTTAAATAGCTTAATGGATTTTTTAATCCTCCATTTTTGTATACCTCAAAATGCAAATGAACCCCTGTTGCATCTCCCGTTGCGCCCATTATTCCAATCGCTGATCCTTTTTCAACTGTTTGTCCTACATGAACTTTAATAGAAGATAAATGTCCATATACAGTATGGTAACCATTTTGATGGTCGATTTCAATTTTATTGCCATAGGATCCATCCCAGCCAGCAAAAATAACAACACCGTTATCTGCAGCCTTTATTGTATAGTTGCTTGGTCTAGCAATATCAATTCCTTTGTGAAATTTTCCCCATCTATACCCCATCGTACTTGAAATATATCCACCAACAGTCGGCCAAGTGAAACTTCCTTCACCCCTAGAAGGAATGACCTTTGTACCGTTAATAATAATATGGTTAACAGGCTGCTTTAAAATAACACTTTTTAAAATCACCTTTTTAATTGCTTGCCCATTACCTTCCATTACGCTATAAATCACGGATTGAAGTCCATTACTGCCTGCCTGCCTATCGTTTGTTTCACCTTTTGGCATAGACGAATCATTTATAACCTGATTATGATAAGGAATACTCTCTTTTTGATTAACTTCCTTTTCTACCATTACCTCTAAAAACGGTTTTGGTACTGTTATATTTACTTCCTGTCCAATTTTTAATACAGAATCCTCTGTTAAACCTGGATTTAAGGCAAGGAATTGCTTTAAGGTTAATTGATGTTCATTGGCAATAGATCCAAGTACATCACCATCTTTGACGGTATATTTTTTTTCTTCTAAAGTCCCTTTTTGTAAAAATGTAATAGCTTGGTTAGCCGAAATTATTTCTCCTGGTGAAATCATTACATCTTCAAGTGTAACCTTTTTAGAAAAATGGACGTCTAATAGACGAGTTTCGTTTTCATTAAGCGGTGGTAAAGAATGGCTGTTTAAAGCCTTTCTAGCAACGAGTTCTTTTAATTGTTGTGCGGAAACATATTTAAGTTCAAGATTTTTAATTACTTGATCTGCTGTATTGTGACTATCCACATAAAGTATTTGTCTACCATCAAGTGAAATAGCTGTAGCTTTTCTTTTCGTAGCCATAATATTTTCTAGAATTTTAATTGTTTGGGCATTATCAATCTTTGCATTGAAAGTCTCTTCCGGAATAAAAATAACTTGTGCTAATAATGAATCATTATCCGTAATTCCGACTTTTTCAGCCCTTTTCCTAAGTGCATTTTTAATGCTATTTTTATTTGAAGCGGTTCCAATATATAAATTATTTAAGTAAACATAATAAATAGTAGTTAATTTTGAAGATTGTGCTAAGGCCATAGGACCATGACTGAAGATAATAGCTGATACAGCAACTGCCGTAATCACAGCAATTTTTATAGATTTTTTTGATATGTATCTAGCACTGCTTACTAAAGTCAACAACTGCCTCTTCCAAAAATCCATTGGTATCCTCCCTAATTCCATAACTAACCTCTTAATCTAGTATGTATTAGCAAATTTTCTCACAATTACCTTAACTTTAACATATTACCTACTAATTAGACTAAAAGTCTTAGGAATGTAACAAGAATGTATAATTGCTTACATTTTGTGACATTTTATTCAAGTATTTATAAAGGGAAAATTAAATAGAGGGATCTTTTTCAATAAATGAATTGAAGATAAGGAGTTCTACGTTGTTATGTAAGCCCCTTAGCCTTTTTACATATACCACAAATTATTTTTTTAATGCCTATTATTACAAATACATTACAAATATTTCACCTATTTACACGAAAAAAAAAGCCTCTTTTTAAGAGACTCTTTTTAGATGGCTCGGGACGGAATCGAACCGCCGACACAAGGATTTTCAGTCCTTTGCTCTACCGACTGAGCTACCGAGCCGTATGTATATATTAAAAGTGGCGGTCCGGACGGGACTCGAACCCGCGACCTCCTGCGTGACAGGCAGGCATTCTAACCAACTGAACTACCGGACCAATATAAGATGATATGACTAGCCAGTGGAAAACTGTACATACCAGTTTTAAATCAGCCAGTTACCAATGACCCCTACGGGATTCGAACCCGTGTTACCGCCGTGAAAGGGCGGTGTCTTAACCGCTTGACCAAGGAGCCATATTAAAGCTATATGATGAGCCATGAAGGACTTGAACCTTCGACCCTCTGATTAAAAGTCAGATGCTCTACCGACTGAGCTAATGGCTCAAACTTAAATGTTAACCTAATCTTCTTTTATCGCACAGATGTCCCCGCCTCAGAAAGCTTATGCAAGAAGCAACTCGGCGTGTACAACTCGTAGTCTAATCAACGATGCATTGCTCATTGCTCTACCGGCTAGCTAATGACGCTTACTTAAAACTATTAACCAATACTGGTTAAAAATAAAGGATTTGGATGCTTATCCAAATATTTACCCCTAGTTGCGACGTTTTTTATAATATCATATATCCATTAAAAAATACAAGCATATTTTTAAAATTAATTTTTTTAAATGGCTATGATTTGTTTGCTTGTTGACTTTCTCTACAATTAACATAGTTAAAGTTACAGCAATAAGCTTTAACAAGCTTTGAAAATAGAAAAGCCTGTAGAGAGAAATTTTCCCCTACAGGCTAAATAGTGTCATTATATTTGTCTCCACGGGCTTTGAACAATATTGGTTTGGTTTCGGTCTGGACCTACCGAGAAAGTAGATAATTGAATTCCTGTTAACTGGGTAACACGTTCAACGTAGTGGCGTGCATTTACAGGTAATTTATCTAGTGATTTACAAGCCGTAATATCTTCCGTCCAGCCAGGTAATTCTTCATAAACAGGCTCACATTGTGATAATACTTTTAAGCTTGCAGGATATTCATCAATTACTTCACCCTTATATCGGTATGCTACACAAATTTTTAATGTCTCAATACCAGTTAATACATCAATTGAATTAAGTGATAAGTCTGTAAGACCACTTACACGGCGGGAATGACGAACAACTACGCTGTCAAACCAACCAACCCTACGCGGTCTACCAGTAGTAGTTCCATACTCACGTCCAACTTCACGGATTCTATTTCCTATCTCATCCTTTAATTCTGTTGGAAACGGACCATCCCCTACACGAGAGGTATAAGCCTTGCACACTCCAACAACGTGGTTTATTTTGGATGGACCTACACCAGAACCAATCGTAACTCCACCAGCAACAGGGTTTGAAGAAGTAACAAAAGGATATGTTCCTTGATCGATATCAAGCATAACACCTTGTGCACCTTCAAAAAGAACACGTCTTCCATCATCTAAAGCATTATTTAAAACAACAGATGTATCACAAACATACTGTTTAATTTGCTGACCATATTGATAATATTCTTCTAAAATATCTTCTTTTTTAAAACCAGTAGTCTCATAAATTCTTTCAAACAAACGATTTTTTTCCTCAAGATTACGCTCTAGTTTTTCTTCAAATACTTCACGGTCAAGTAGGTCTGCAATTCGAATACCAACCCGGGCAGCCTTATCCATATAAGCCGGACCAATACCTTTTTTAGTTGTTCCAATTTTGTTAGCACCCTTACTCTCTTCTTCCACCTCATCAAGCTTTAAATGATAAGGAAGAATGACATGAGCACGGTTGCTGATACGTAGGTTTTCTGCTGTTACTCCCTTTTCACGTAGGTAAGCAAGCTCTTCCACAAGTGCTTTCGGATCCACAACCATTCCATTACCAATTACACAAATTTTTTCTTTATCAAAAATACCTGAAGGAATCAAGTGCAATTTATATGTTTCTCCATTAAAACGTATGGTATGACCTGCGTTGTTTCCTCCTTGATATCTTGCAACAACTTCAGCATTTTCAGAAAGAAAGTCAGTAATTTTACCTTTACCTTCGTCTCCCCATTGTGTACCTACAACTACTACCGATGTCATGAAAAAAGCACCTCCAAAATAAAAACCATTAAATTCTTTTATTCCTTTCTAAGTTTATCAATTTTAGTACCAATAAGTCAACAAAACACGAACATTTAATATTTATTTATGAAAATATGTTCGTGAAAATAGAATCCTATTCTGATAGAAAAATGGTTTTAAAAACTAACTCACTTAAAAAAAAAAAGGAACCAGATTGGCCCCTTTATCCTACTTATTTAATCCTACCTTTTTACTTGCTTCCTTTATTTTCTGTTTTGCATCTTGCAGTTCACTTTGTGTTTTTGCCATATTCTTTTGAAAATCAATTAATTCACTTGGACTTTGATAATTAGAAAATTTTATTAGGCTATCCAATCCTTGAGACCTTTCGAGATAAGCACTAGAAAGCTCTTGAGCCCCACTATTCAATAAATCAGATAGATCACTTGGGAGGCTTTTTGGAGATTTCATCTTACTTAAACCCGTATGAACGGATAGATAATCCCTTTTCAAAGCCTTTGAGATAGTAGAGAGGTCACCAAGATTAACGTTGCCCTCATCCTCTTCTAACTGACTAAATACATCCACAAATTCGCTCAGGTCTTTTGTAATAGACTGTTCTTGTTGATATATTTTATTTGCAAAACTTTTAACCTCTTTTTTTTGATCACTTTTAGGCACACTTCCACAACCTGCTAAAACCATACTTAAAATACATATAATAGAAGCTGTACGAATGAATTGGGAACGCATCGGATTTACCTCACTATTTCCTTTTGGTTCTATTATAACGAATAGAAAATAGAAGTTATGTGACTTTTGATATATCCTGATTCGTTGTTTATTGTAAACACTTTTTACGCCCCTGGTGGCATGCTAGATTCATCGTACCGTTTCTCTAAATTTACAAATTTATTATATTCTTTTACGAAGGCAAGTTGTACGGTTCCAACAGGACCATTACGCTGTTTAGCAATAATTATTTCGATAATATTTTTATTCTCAGATTCCTTATCATAATAATCATCACGATACAAGAAAGCAACGATATCTGCATCCTGTTCAATACTTCCAGATTCACGAATATCAGACATCATTGGCCGTTTATCCTGGCGTTGCTCTACTCCACGAGACAACTGGGAAAGAGCAATAACAGGGACTTTCAATTCACGTGCCAACGCCTTTAGTGACCTCGATATTTCAGAAACTTCCTGTTGTCTATTTTCTCCAGAACGCCCATTACCTTGTATGAGCTGCAAATAGTCAATCAAAATCATTCCCAGCCCATGCTCTTGCTTTAATCGGCGGCACTTTGAACGGATTTCACTAATCCGAACTCCTGGAGTATCATCAATATAAATCCCCGCGTTTGATAAGCTTCCCATCGCCATTGTCAGCTTACCCCAGTCATCATCTGTCAGGGAACCAGTCCGTAGCCGCTGAGCATCAATATTGCCCTCAGCACAAAGCATACGCATTACAAGCTGCTCGGCGCCCATTTCAAGACTAAAAATAGCAACATTTTCACCTGTTTTGGTTGCAACATTTTGGGCAATATTTAAAGCAAATGCCGTTTTACCAACAGATGGACGAGCTCCAACTATAATTAAATCGTTTCGTTGAAAACCAGCAGTCATACGATCTAATTCACTAAATCCCGTAGCAATACCGGTAATATCCCCTTTGCGGTTATGCATAATTTCTATATTGTCATACGTACGAACGAGAACATCCTTAATGTTATGAAAGGCACCCGCATTTTTTCTTTGGGCAACCTCTAAAATATTTTTTTCTGCTTCACCCAAAAGTGTTTCTACTTCATCTTCACGCGTATATCCATCCTGGGCAATTCCAGTTGCTGTACGAATTAAACGTCTTAGCAATGACTTTTCTTCTACTATTCTTGCATAATACTCAATATTAGCAGCTGTAGGTACTGATCCAGCCAACTCACTTAAATAGCTTACCCCACCTGTATCCTCTAAAAGCTTTGCAGATGCTAGTTCCTCGGTAACAGTTATTAAATCAACTGCTTTTCCCTGATCATTGAGCTTAAGCATAACATTAAATATCTTTTGATGTGCAGCTCGATAAAAATCTTCCGGTATCAAAACTTCTGAAGCTACAGTTAAAGCAGATGGTTCAAGAAATATAGCACCTAGAACAGCTTGCTCAGCCTCGACATTTTGCGGAGGCAATCTATCTGCAAATAAATCACTCATATATATTTACAACCCCCTGTAAGAAAAGCAAAAGCGAATCCCTATAAAGAAGAAAAAGTGACCAGTTCAGTACCGATCACATCTTTTAACTCTTTTTATTTTAACATGTTTGTCCGCAAAAACGAACTGCCAAAATTAGTTTCCTTCTTTCACATGAACATTTAAGGTCGCTGTAACTTCATGGTGAAGTTTAACTGGAATTTTTGTAAACCCTAGAGCTCGAATAGCATCATTTAATTCCATTTTTCGTTTATCAATTTTAATTCCATGTTTCTTTTGTAATTCTTCAGCAATCTGTTTTGTCGTAATGGAGCCAAACAATCTGCCACCTTCACCAGCTTTTGCTAAAATTTCAACTGTTACCTTCTCCACTTGCTCTTTTAACTTAATTGCTTCTTTAAGCTCTTCTTCAGCCATTTTTTCTTCTTTCTTTTGCTGTGCTGATAAACTGCTCATATTTGACGGATTAGCTTCAATGGCTAATCCTTGTTTTATTAAAAAGTTATAAGCATAGCCATCCGCCACATTTTTAATTTCACCTTTTTTCCCTTTTCCTTTAACGTCTTTCAAGAAAATAACTTTCATTCTTTTCTTCCTCCTTCAAAATATTCGTCGATAGCTAACTTTACCTGGTCAAACGCTTCATCAATAGTTATCCCGGAAAGTTGGGTAGCGGCATTTGTTAAATGACCTCCACCTTGAAGATTTTCCATAATAACTTGAACATTTACGTCCCCTAGTGATCTCGCACTTATTCCGATGACTCCTTCACTTCTCTTTGAAATAACAAAGGAAGCAATTACGCCATCTAACGTTAGCAATGTATCCGCTGTCTGTGCAATAATGACCTGGTCATTAACCTGAACCTCATTGCCTTTTGCTATGGCAATCCCATCACGATAAAAGAATACTGACTCAATTAACTTTGATCTTTTCATATACGTTTCAAGGTTTTCCCTTAAAAATTTCTGTACTAAAACGGTGTCTGCCCCTTGGGCCCTTAAGTATGATGCTGCATCAAATGTGCGTGAACCCGTTCTTAATGTAAAGCTTTTGGTGTCCACTATAATTCCAGCAAGAAGGGCTGTTGCCTCCAGAATATCAATTTTCCCGCCTTTTGGCTGATACTCAAGTAATTCTGTTACCAACTCTGCAGTAGAAGATGCATATGGCTCCATATAAACAAGCAAAGGATTCTTAATAAAGTCCTCCCCGCGGCGATGGTGGTCAATCACCACTACCTTATCTACTTTATTAAGGAGGCGTTCTTCAATGACTAGAGAAGGTTTATGTGTATCGACAATCACAACAAGGGTATTGTCCGTTACCATTTCCAATGCTTCTTCAGGTGTAATGAACCTAGATAACAATTGCTCATGCTGGCGAATTTCTTCAACTAAACGTTGAACACCGAGATCAATTTCTTGGAAGTTTAAAACAATATAAGCATCCTTCTGATTCATTTGAGCCACTTTTTGTATGCCAATGGCAGAACCAATTGCATCCATATCAGGATTTTTGTGACCCATTATCATCACTTTATCACTTTCAGCAATAAGTTCCTTTAAAGCGTGTGAAATAACTCTTGCTCTTACTCTTGTTCGCTTTTCAATTGGGTTTGTTTTTCCTCCAAAAAACTTCACCTTGCCATTTGCTGTCTTAATGGCAACTTGATCGCCCCCACGTCCAAGGGCTAAATCAAGACTAGACTGTGCAAGGTTCCCTAGTTCTGGCAAAGAGGAAACTCCCGCTCCAACACCAATACTTAAGGTAAATGAAACATTTTGCTTAGATGTCATTTCCCTTACTTCATCTAAAATTGAAAACTTCCCTTTTTCCAATAATTGAAGGATACCCTCATTAAAAACCGCGATAAACTTTTCTGATGAAATTCTTTTTAAATAAATAAGATTATCTTGTGCCCACTTATTTAAAATGGAGGTGACAAGGTTATTTATACTACTTCTTGTTTGGTCATCCATGCCTTGTGTCAGTTCATCATAATTATCTAAAAATATAATGGAAATAACAGTCCGCTCATTACGGTACATTTTTTCAATTTCAGTTTGTTCAGTCACATCAAAAAAATAAAGAAGTCTCTCGTCACGTTTGTGAATAACACGGAATTTCCGATCATGTAGTTTTATAATTTCTGTCTCTACCTCTTGTTTAATTAAAGGAATCAATACATCTGCTGCATCATAAAGGGATCTTCCAACAAGGGTATCTTCTCCAAAACTAGAGGCAAGAAAAGGATTTGTCCATTCAATATAATAATCATCATTAATTAGCATAATCCCAATGGGCATTTCTAAAAGAGCTTCTTCTCCAACCCTTTTCACTCTATAGGATAATGTAGAGATGTACTCCTCCATTTCCCTTCTCTGTTGACTATCAGTACTAATCATATAATAAATGGGCAAGATCATAGCTAAAAATCCCGCCAAACTAATGATCCAGTTATATAAAGTTAAAACAAGAAGAAGTACCACTGTCACGCCTATTAATCCATAAAAGGGATATCGAATAGATTTTTTTTCTAAAAATGCAGGCACTTTCTCACCCCTTAACAGTAGTAGTTAATCTTTATTATCTAATCGGCTTTTTATGCCAAAACCTAAATCAATTATACCTAAAATCACAATAATATAAAGAAGAAGTGGCACGAACAACGAAAAAACGGCAATGGTAATCGGAATTGACTTTTTTATACCCCTTTGATTAAAGAAGTAAAAAATAATAGTTAACCCTTGAAAGAGCATAAATAAACTTAAGATACACGTTAGGTTTGCAAGAGCATTATATAAGAATGTTCCGGTAGGTGGACGTAAAAGCAGACTTGCTGCTAAAGAAAGTAATAAATACCAAATGAGGTTTTTTGGCAAACTTAGCTCTCTAAATGGTCTCCAACTTCCAACGTTAATTCCAAATCTCTTTAAAATCGGAAGTGAAAGTAATTGAACAATCAAGACAGTAACAAATGAAAGCAATACAAGGAGACTAGGAATGAGGGTCTTAACAACCACCAACCCCTTTTCATACTGTTCAATTAGTTGTTTACCTTGTTGCTGTTGCCCCATACTTTTTAACATAGTTGAAGATGTATTCAAGGAATCATGAAACATCTTAAACATTTCATTAATCATATCAAAATGAAAAAATACAGTGGAAACAACATATAAAATGACTGTATTTATTAAGAACAATAATGAACATAAAATCAAAATCATTGTTCTACTTTTATTTTTTTGAAGTAAATATCCCATTAAAATACCTAATAATCCATATAAGAAGGTAATAGGAAGGGCAATTGTTGCTCCAAATATAAAAGAAATAATGAATGAAGCAACAACAAAAACAGAAATATTTTTTAAATCACTTTTTGCTGAAAAAAGAATAAATGGCACTGGCAAAAAAAGATTTATGAAAGATCCAAGCAAAGGTACATAGATAGTTAATAGCAATAATACAGTAAAGACAGCTAATAGAATAGCTCCCTCAGTTAATTTACGGACATTAGTCACTTCTTCACCCCTAAAATAATAACAATCCTTTTCCTTCTTATTTTAGCTAGTTCGGTTTAGCGATTCAACTTATAGGAAGAACAAAAGCGCAAGCGCCTTGGTCAGCCCTGACAGGCTTAAGACCTCGAGGGGCTAGGCGCTGGAGCTAGACGTCGATATCTAACTTCAAAGTTACCCCCAATTTAGAGATTTATAATTTCTCAAACGATAAGAAAAGGCGATAAGGGATGTTCCCTTATCGCCTTTCTTAAAATTATTCACCTGCAACAAATGGTAATAACGCCATTTGACGTGCACGTTTGATTGCAATAGTCAATTTACGTTGGTACTTAGCATTAGTACCAGTAACACGACGTGGTAAAATTTTTCCGCGCTCAGAGATGAACTTTTTAAGTAAATCTACATCTTTATAATCAATATGAGTGATTCCGTTTGCTGTGAAATAGCAAACTTTACGGCGTTTTGCACGACCGCCTTTACGTCCTCCTGCCATGAAAATTCCCTCCTTTTATCATTTTTATAAAAACGTTCAATTAAAGGTTAATTAAAATGGAAGATCATCATCGGAAATATCAATCTGACCATTTCCTGCAAATGGATCTTCATCCACTTTTGTAAAACCTTGATTGTTGTTTTGGCGTTGATTCTGATTTGTATTTCCATAAGGAGTTCCGTATTCCTTTGGAGCACTATACTGATCGCTGTCATTTCTTCCGGCACCTGAGTTTTTAGGTTCAAGGAATTGTACATTTTCAGCCAAAACCTCTGTAACATAAACACGTTTGCCATCTTGTCCTTCATAGTTGCGGGTTTGTATTCGTCCATCAACACCAGCAAGACTTCCCTTTTTTAAGAAGTTTGCAACATTTTCTGCTGGACGTCGCCAAATAACACAATTAATGAAGTCTGTTTCCTTTTCACCTTGTTGATTCGTAAATGTACGATTTACAGCTAAGGTGAAGGTTGCAACAGGCACACCATTCGGCGTATAACGCAATTCAGGATCTTTAGTTAAACGACCAACAAGAACGACACGATTCATCATCAAAATCAACTCCTTTTCTCCAGGCACATTGTTTCATGTGAAACATTACTGCCAAATAATCTTTTTTATAATAAGACTTACTCTTCTACTTTAATTACAATATGACGAATAATATCTTCGCTGATTTTTGCTAGACGAGAAAATTCTTGTACTGCAGCAGCTGAAGATGTTACATTCACGATTTGGTAGTATCCGTCACGGAAATCATTGATTTCATAAGCAAGACGGCGTTTTCCCCAATCTTTTGTTTCAACTGTTTCCGCACCATTATCACGAAGAATAGTGTTAAAACGCTCTACTACAGCTTTTTTAGCTTCTTCTTCAATATTTGGGCGGATGATGTACATAATTTCGTACTTTTTCATCACTGTCACCTCCTTTTGGTCTAAACGGCCCTACTGGGCAAGGAGCAATTATTCATTACTCACAGGTTGAAATTATATCATATATGCATATTAATAGCAATCCTTCGAAAGATTGGCATAGGAAATTATTTCCCGGTAAATGAAATAAGCCCCACAGATAAACTGCAGAGCGAGTTTTTATTAACCTTATACATTAAATCGAAAATGCATGACATCTCCATCTTTTACTTCATAGTCTTTCCCTTCAAGCCTTACTTTCCCAGCTTCCCTCGCAGCAATCATATTTCTCGCAGCTAATAAATCCTCATAGGAAACAGTCTCTGCACGGATAAAACCACGTTCGAAATCGGAGTGAATAATTCCAGCACATTGCGGAGCTTTCATTCCTTTTTTAAATGTCCATGCGCGAACTTCTTGAACACCAGCTGTAAAATAGGTTGCTAAACCAAGAAGGTTATAGGATGCACGAATCAATTGATCCAAACCAGACTCTTCAATGCCTAATTCTTGAAGGAACATTGCCTTTTCTTCACCATCAAGTTCAGCAATTTCGGATTCAATTTTTGCACAAATGACAATCACTTCTGCTTGATCTTTTGCAGCAAATTCTCTTACTTTTTGAACATATTCATTTTCTGAAGGATTGACAATATCATCTTCACCTACGTTTGCCACATATAACATTGGCTTAATCGTTAAAAGGTGCAGCATTTTTGCTATTTTCATTTGATCTTCAGTAAAGTCAACCGTTCTCGCAGGCTTTTCTGCTTCAAATGCGTCACGAAGCATGGAAAGAACCTCAAACTCTGCTACTGATTCTTTATCCTTTTGTTTTGCTAATTTTTCAACACGGCTCACTCTTTTTTCAACCGTCTCTAAATCGGCAAGTATAAGTTCTAGGTTGATGGTTTCGATATCTGAAATAGGGTCCACTTTACCAGAAACATGGGTAATATTATCATCTGCAAAGCAACGGACTACCTGACAAATAGCGTCTACTTGACGAATATGTGATAGAAATTTATTTCCTAATCCTTCCCCTTTGCTTGCACCTTTAACAATTCCTGCAATATCGGTAAATTCAAAAGCAGTTGGGACCGTCTTTTTCGGTTGCACTAACTCTGTAAGTTTTGTAAGACGAACATCTGGAACTTCTACAATCCCAACATTTGGGTCAATTGTACAAAACGGATAGTTTGCCGATTCGGCTCCTGCTTGGGTAATCGCATTAAATAGGGTTGATTTGCCGACATTCGGCAATCCAACAATACCAGCGGTTAAAGCCATTCCATTTCACTCCTTAAAATCATTATCTATAGGTTAAAATAACGTGTCAATGAAAGCCTCCCATCATTATAGGCATTAATAGTAAAAAAGACAATAAGAAAACTTGGCTAGCACCAAGCCTTTGTGCAGGCGATTACCAAGTTGCACTTATACCTTCAGAATTTATGGATATAAATTCTGATTAGCGAACGAAAGAACTGCCGCTATTTTAGCGGCAGTTCATCTGTTTTTTGATATTTACTAGGCAATCATATAAAGTGCTGCCAAGACCATTATCAGACTGTTTGCTTGAAGTGAGGCTATTTACTGATCCACCAAACTTTCGCCAAATACCCTCATCTATATTAATCGTATTAGAATGTGACTTTTTCATTATATAGACAATTCCCGTTATGTCTCCACGATCATTCCACACCCTTACTTCATCGCCCTCATTTAAATTCAACCTTTCTGCAATATTTTGGGCAACTTCTACTTTGACAAATGGTTCAGGTTGTAAAAGATGATAGTTTTGAGAGTGATTGGATCTTAAAGGGTGGATTGTTAGTAGACTATATGGGTATTTTTTAAATAGCTCCTTGTTTGACCACTTTGATTCTGCTGGCAATGAAAGCTTTAATTTACCTTGATTAGATGTAAACTCATATTTGCCACTAGGTGTCTGAAATTTTTGGTTATCCCAAGGTACTTTTTTTATAGGTAAATCCAATGTATATTGTTCCTTTAGCTTCTCTAAAATAAATCCTTTTTCCTCTAATGTTTTAAGGCACATTTTCAGCCATTGATCTCTAGTGTAGTGAAAGTCTTCACCAAATCCAAGTCTATTTGCAAGCTGTGTCCAAATCCAAAGGTCAGACTTTGCCTCACCAGGAGGATCAACCAGCTTTGGACCATAATTCACATAGTGATGATACATGGAGGAATAATATAAATCCTCTTCCTCAAAGGATGTTACTGTTGGTAAAACATAATCAGCCATTTTGGCTGTATCTGTCATGAATTGTTCCACTACTACAAGTGTAGATACAGAAGAGAATGCTTCCTTTACCACATTTGAATCTGGAACTTGGGTAAGTGGATTTCCGCACGTTACAATAATCATTTGTATTCCAGGATTTGTTGTCTTTAAAACTTCCTCTGCCTGCTTCATAATCGGAAATTGACGATAATTTTCTCTTCGATTAGGGAGAGTTAGCTCTTCAAGGGAAAAACTTTGCCCTACTTGAATATTTGCGTAATTTGCTCCGCCACCCGGAATTCCAATATTCCCACTTACGGCAACCAATGCATCAATTAATCGTATGGTATTTCCGCCATTTTCATAGCGTTGTAAGCCTAGCCCCATAAAGGTAGATGTTGGTCTCTCTCCATACACCTTGGCTAACCGACTTATTACGTCTATAGGAACTTCCGTTATTTCACTAATTTCCTCCAAAGATATAGTACTTATTAATTGCACCAAATCTTCATAACCAATTGTAAAATGCTGAATAAAGTTTCGGTCTTTTAATCCTAGCCTTACGATTTCTTTCATAATTCCTACTGCTAAGATTCCATCCATTCCAGGTAGGATTGAAATATACTCATCAGCCATTTTGGCTGTTGCATTAAAAATGGGATCAATAACGTAAACCTTAGCCCCTCTTTTTTTTGCTTCTACTAGCTTTTGGTAAAAATGCATATTTGTCCTTGCAGCGTTTCTTCCCCATACGATAATATTTCTACTATTAAAAATGTCATCTGGTTCATGGCTAATTGCATTTCCAAAATCCCATTTTTGCGCTTCAATACCAGACCCCCAGCAAAGAGAACCAACTACCTCCGTGACTCCTCCATAACAATTAAAAAAACGTTGATCTACATTTTTTAAAATCCCGTTATTTGCATAGTCATGACTGTGCAATATTGCGGTTGAGCCACATTCTTCTTTAATCTCTCTCAATTTTACAGCAATCTCATCCAAAGCCTGATTCCACGATATTTGTTTAAATACCCCATTCACCTTTTTTAGTGGGTATACTAAACGCTCAGGTGAATTTGTACGCCATTCCAGCATCCTTCCTCTTCCACAAATATTCCCCTTTGTGATTGGATGGGATGGATCCCCCTCAATTTTTAAAATCTTTTCATTTTCTACTGTTACAAGAAAACCACAGTTATCCCAACAATTTAAAGGGCAAGCAGAACGATGAATTTCAGCCAATTTCCCCATCTCCTAAAAATCACATTCACTTTTAATAAAACAATAATACAAATGTGTAAAAAGAAAAAGCATGAACTACTCTTCATGCTTCACTAAAATTTTCTTCATTTTCCTTGAGAATTCACTTCTTGGAATTAAAACGCTATGTGAACATCCTTCACACTTAATTCGTATATCCATTCCCATACGAATAATTTTCCAACGGTTCACACCACAAGGATGTGGCTTTTTCATTTCTACAATATCATTTAGGGCAAATTCCTTTTGTTCCACGACCGTTCACTCCCCCTTTTTTTTCAATAATTCATCTTCCTTAGAATACATAATAAGCCTTGGCTGCGCAGCTTCTATACCGTGTTCATCAAGTGAAAGTTTAATTTCTTTTCTAATCATTCTTGCAATAAAGGAGTGTTGCATTGGTAAGGTTTCTGCCACAATCCGTAAAATAATTTCAGTGGGACTGACATTTTGTACACCTAAAAGCTCAGGGGTTTTAACTAATTCATCATATTGTTCTGGCATTTTTTCAAGTATATCACCAATAACCTTCTCTGCCTTTTCAATATCCTCTTTATACGAAATCGCCACATCCACTACTGCTATACTATTATTTAACGAAAAGTTAGTGACCTGAGTGATACTTCCATTTGGTAAAATATGAAGTTCTCCTGTCCAGCTTTTTATTTTAGTTGTCCTTAGTCCAATTTCTTCGACATTTCCTTCAAATTGTCCTACACGAATATGATCCCCTACAGAAAATTGGTCTTCAAATATAATAAAAAACCCCGATAGTATATCCTTAACTAAATTTTGCGCCCCAAAACCTACAGCTAAACCAACAATTCCAGCTCCTGCAAGTAATGCCTTTACATCAATCGTTAGAACAGAAAGGATCATTAAAAAAGCAATAAAGTAAACTACATATGAAAGAATATTATCCATTAGTTTTTCTAAAGTTGCTTCACGTCTTTCAGATGTTCTTAAAGGGGAACGATTTCTAATTTTAAATGTATTGTGGATAGTTATTTTCCCTATTCGGATGAGAAGTCCTGAAATAACTAAAATAGCAATGATTTTTAATATACCTTCTCCAAAAGTAATCCAAGCATTTTCATTTAACAATTTCTCTGCCATTTTATCTACTACTTTTTCTTTAAACATTTTAAAACCTCCAATACCGAAGCAAGTCTATTTTATCAATTTTTCCTTCTTCTTTGTAGGGTTGAAATGACTTCTTTTTAGAATACTATCTAAATACCTCTACTTCATTTGTAGTTTTTAATAAAGGATGTATAGATTTCCAAATTCCACCGTATACTTGTAATAATATTTGTAGGTAGTGGGCTTTAATGAATCTAATTCCAAGCTTTTTTGATGGGAAAAATAAAGCAAGAATTCTTTATGACGATCATAAGGCAGCAGACTTTCTTGCCTCAGAACTTATTTCAACTTTTCCTGTCACAACAGGACGCCCAATCGTTTTTATTTGTATTGGTACTGACCGTTCTACTGGAGATTCACTAGGCCCCCTTGTTGGAACCTTGCTTGAAGAAAAAAATATTAAACCCTTTTTTATTTACGGTACACTTGATCATCCTATTCATGCGGTCAATCTTACAGAAAAACTTAAAGAAATAAAAGAAAAACACTTCCATCCTTATATTATTGCTATTGACGCTTGTTTAGGAAGGGTAAAAAGCATTGGCGTTATTGAAGTAGGAGATGGCCCTGTTAAACCTGGGGCGGGAGTCAATAAAGAGCTTCCAGACGTAGGAAATGTTCATATTACTGGTATTGTGAATGTAAGCGGGTTTATGGAGTTTTTTGTCTTGCAAAATACACGTTTAAACCTTGTTTTAAAAATGGCAAAAACAATTGCTAATGGTATTCATAAGGCAAGTATTCATTACCAACGTAAATTAGAGCTGCCTGATTATAAATGGGAAATAGAAAAAATTTGACTATCGGTGGGATTTAAAATAAATCCCACCGTTTTTTTATTTGTTTTATTAAATTTGTCTGTAGGTTTCTGCTTCAGATATTCATCTTTAGTCAACAGGCAAAATTTGGCAAACTAATATATTTTTTCATTAATTATTCCATAATATACCATCCGTTTATATTTTAAAGGATAACTTTTGTATAAACCTTGGAAAAAGCGTCCATCCTTAATCTAAAAGATGGTTTAGGAAGTAGATTTATTGAAATAGTAGATATAGAGAAAGAACAACTAAAGCTAAGAAAATATTCCATTCAAGAAACTTAAATTTATAACGACTTTCTTGAAATATAGGAGTGATTAAGGTTGCAAAACCCATATGTAAAGGAACTAACAAGTATGCTTGATCTAAAAATAAAAGCATTTAAGGAATGCGAAAAGGAACTCTATACGGTAAATCATAGCCATATTGTAAAAGCCGCATTAAGAAATTATCATGCTGAATTACAACAAGAGATTGAAAGATATAATAGAAGTTTAATTTATGCATTGCAGTCGGAGGACATTTCGTAAATATGATTGAATACTTTGTATTTTTTGGATTCGTAGGAGTTGGTTTAGTAGTATTTATCATTCATTTACATAAACCCAAACTCAATCCTTTCGTTGCAGATCCTGAAAGAGCAAAATTAGAATCTCCTATCGAACGGATATTATATGATCGTTTAAAGGCAAACGGAGAATACCTGAAAACACAAGTACCATGTGGTAAATATCGGATTGATATAGCCCTTCCCGCGTACCATATTGCTATTGAATGTGATGGTGGTGCATTTCATGATAGTAAAGAACAGATGATTCATGATAGCCAAAAAAACTCTTATTTAAAAAGAAATGGTTGGAAGGTATTAAGGTTCCCTGGGAAGAGAATTTATAGAGATATGCGAGGAATTATTGCCATAATAGACAAAGAAAAGAGTACAGGTTAAGATACTCTCTTCTATAAAAAGCAAAAAGTAGATTTTCTCTGTCTTTTTAAATTGATTTGTCTATTTTTTTAAACAACATGGTGATAGAAATATATGATTGTTACAATAGCAGCAGTTACCAAAATTCCTGGCAATAGGTTTGCTACCTTAATTTTTGTCATACCGGTTAAATTTAAACCAATGGCAAAAATCATAATTCCACCAGCAGAGGTCATTTCTGTTATAAACTGACTCATTACTACATGTGGGACAAAATTATTAATTTGTGTTGCAAATAAAGCAATAGTTCCTTCGTAAAGAACAACTGGAACAGCCGAGAATAGCACCCCTATTCCCAATGTAGTTGTAAGAATAAGAGCCGTAAATCCATCAATGATTGATTTTGTATATAGAATAGAATGGTCTCCTCGGATTCCACTATCTAGCGCCCCTATTATTGCCATTGCTCCGATAACAAAAATTAAAGTCGCTGTTACGAACCCTTCTGAAATGCTTCCTTTTCCTTTAGAGCCAATTTTTTTCTCCAACCACTGCCCTAAGTCATTTAATTTATCCTCAAGACTTAGCAATTCGCCTATTACTGCTCCAATCACCAAGCTTAATATAACAATTAAAAAATGTTGACTTTTCAAACCCATCTGTAAGCCTAAAACCATGACTGATAGGCCAATGGCATACATAACAGTTTTCTTCATCTGTTCTGGAATTCTGTGCAGCATTTTTCCTAAGAGTGTTCCTATAATTATAAGTGCTCCATTTACAAGTGTTCCTAATAAAAACATCATTTTCACCTAATTTTCGCTTCTCGAAATATATATCCTACCCTACCATTTTTTAATTTAATTGAAAAGAATTTTTAAAAAACAGAAAAAATAAACCATCCTTTTTGATGGTTTATTCAGATAATCCCAAAAGATCAAAGATACGTTCTAAATCTTCATTCGAGAAAAACTCAATTTCAATTTTCCCCTTATTTTTTGTTTGTTTAATATTTACAGTTGTTCCGAACCTTTCTCTTAGAAAATGTTCACGTTCCTGAATAAAAACATTTTTTCTATTTTCAGGCTTTTTTGTTTCACGTGAAACATTTTCATTTAATTGCTGAATTAACTTTTCAAGCTGTCGAACATTTAAATCTTCATTTATTACTTTTTCAACAACAACTGGAAGTTTTGACTTTTGACGAAGGCCTAATAGAGCTCGTCCATGTCCCATCGTAATGCTTCCATTAGTGACCATTTCTTGAATTTTTAAAGGTAATGAAAGTAATCGTATATGATTGGCAACATGAGGTCTACTCTTCCCTAATCTTTTTGCTACTTCTTCCTGAGTTAAATCTAATTTTTCCATTAGCATTTGATAGGCTAAGCCTTCTTCTATTGGATTTAAATCTTCTCTTTGAAGATTTTCCAAAACGGCTAACTCCATCATTTGCTGTTCTGACAACTGTCTAATAACCGCTGGGATTGTTTCTAACTTGGCTTCTTTCGCAGCTCGAAAACGTCTCTCTCCCACAACAATTTCATAACCCTTAATACTTTTCCTTACTATAATGGGCTGAAGGACTCCATGCTCAATAATTGAATTCTTTAATTCATCAATTGCATTCTGATCAAAATTTTTCCGAGGTTGATAAGGATTTGGTCTAATCTCTTTAAGCTTCATTTCCTGAACCATTTCTTCCTTCTCGACATCCATATTCGGAAAAAATGCATTAATACCCTTTTTCCCTAACCCTTTAGCCATTTGAGGTCACTTCCTTCGCCAAATCTATATAAACCTCCGCTCCACGTGACTTCGGATCATATGTAATAATTGGTTCTCCATGGCTTGGTGCTTCACTTAGACGTATATTTCTTGGAATAATCGTTTTATACACCTTATCTTGGAAATACTTTTTAACCTCTTCAATTACCTGAAGTCCTAAATTTGTACGGGCATCTAACATTGTTAACAAAACACCTTCTATTTTCAGGTCTTGATTTAAATGTTTTTGAACAAGTCGGACTGTATTTAATAATTGACTTAGTCCTTCCAATGCATAATACTCACATTGAACTGGTATTAATACCGCATCGGAAGCTGTTAATGCGTTAATCGTTAATAACCCTAAAGAAGGTGGACAATCGATTATTATATAATCAAACTGACCTTTTACCTCTTCAAGTGCCCTTTTTAAACGAACCTCTCTAGAAATAGTAGGAACCAATTCTATTTCAGCACCTGCTAACTGAATTGTTGCCGGGATTGCATACAAGTTTTCTACGGAAGTTGGCTTTACGACATTTTTTGCCTCAACATCATCTACTAAAACATCATAGATACATTGGTCAACTTCTGCCTTCTCTATACCAATACCGCTTGTTGCATTTCCTTGGGGATCAATGTCAACTAGTAAAACCTTTTTTCCAATGTATGCTAAACAGGCGCCTAGGTTGACAGAGGTAGTGGTTTTTCCGACGCCACCCTTTTGATTCGCGATTGCAATAATTTTGCCCACGATGTCACCTACCTTTTTTATTTTCAACATTTTATTTACATAAAGAAAACTTGGCTAGCGCCAAGCCTTAGCGCAGGCGATTGCCTAGTTGTACTTATGCGGTCAGAATTTATGGATATAAATTCTGATTAGCTAAACAAAAAAAGAGACATTTACTTGATCGAACTATTAAACTGGTAAATTCCAAAACAGTCGTACTATCTATTTTAGCATGAAACTGATTTATTGTTGTTTTTTTTCTAAAATATTCGGTTACCATTTTAGAAAAAATGGATAAAAAAAAGAAAAAGGGTCAAAAGCCCTGCCATTAATAATAAAAAGAGACCAAACGTAAGGGTCCATTTGATCTCTTTCCAATTATTGATTCTACTTTTTCTTTGGTATTTTAATTGTAAATTGATAGAAATCATCAAATTCTTCTTCTTCAGAGTCAAGATTAATCCCATTATCAGATACCATTGATAAGGATTGGCGAATTGTATTGACTGCAATACGCAAATCTTTACTAAAGGCCTTTCTTTTTGGCTTAGGATTGGGATTTTTCTGTTCAAGTAGACGAATTACTCGTTCTTCGGTTTGTTTTACATTTAAGTTCTTTTGTATTATTTCTTCTAATAATTTTACTTGTTTTTCAGGGTCCTTTAAAGGAATAAGCGATCGTGCGTGGCGTTCCGTAACCAATTTATTTAATAATGCGGTCTGTACCTCTTGAGGTAATTTAAGAAGCCTTAGCTTATTTGCCACTGTTGATTGTCCTTTACCAAGGCGCTGTGCTAGAGCTTCCTGAGTTAAATTATGCAATTCCAGTAATTTCCCATAGGCAATTGCCTCTTCAATTGGTGAAAGCTCTTCACGCTGTAAATTTTCAATTAAGGCAACAGATGCTGTTTCTGTATCACTTAAATTTTTAATAATGGCAGGTACTACATCCCAGCCAAGCTTTTTCATTGCTCTCCATCGACGTTCTCCAGCAATAATTTCAAATTGCTTTTCTTCGAACTCTCTTACAACAATTGGCTGAATAATCCCATGGATATGAATGGTCCTGGACAATTCTTCAATTTTATCATCATCAAAAACAGTTCGAGGTTGGAAACGATTTGGAACAATCGAATCAATAGGTATTTTCCTTATTTCCTCTTGTGAAACTGTGTCTTCTATTTCTTGTTCTACTTCGAGTTCAATGTGTTCATCCTTTTCGCCGAGGCCCAATAAGCGCGAAAATGTATGCTTCATCCCCAACACCACCTTTACGAAACTCCCTATAATGAATTCTCTATAAAAATAACAAGTTCCTGCCGTTATAAGCATTTTTAATAAAAAGATTTTCCTATGCAATCGGCATTTTATTAGGTGTACCTGGTTTGCGAGGATACTTTTTAGGTGTTTGCTTCACTTTTTCTATCACCAAAATATTTCGTTCACTATCCTCAATTGGTAAGGTAAAAACAAATGATTTTTCTACCCTTCCACCAAGAACTGATATTGCCTTTTGACCGAATTCCAACTCTTCTTTTGCATGGGAAGCCTTCATTGCAATAAAATGCCCCCCCACTTTTACAAGTGGTAAACACAACTCACTTAAGACAGATAATTTTGCCACTGCTCTAGCCATCACAACATCATAAGATTCGCGATGCCGTGGATTTACCCCAAATGTTTCAGCCCTGTCATGAATAAACTGTACATTTTCAAGCCCCAAAACATTAGCAAGGTGATTTAAAAATGTAATCCGCTTATTTAATGAATCGACAATTGTTATGTGAAGATCGGGAAATGCAATTTTTAATGGTATACTTGGAAATCCTGCTCCTGCACCAACATCACATAGCTGTAGGGGTTTAGAAAGATCAAAATAAAAGGCTGCAGAAATAGAGTCGAAAAAATGTTTTAGGTATACATCTTCTTTTTCTGTTATTGCGGTTAAATTCATTTTTTCGTTCCATTCTACTAATACTTCATAATATTTTTCAAACTGCTGTAATTGAAGAGAGGATAGTTGAACCCCCTTTTCCTGTAGCATTTCTTGAAATTGCTCAATATTCATTTAAAACCTCCTACTTTAACTGTTACCAATCCGGGCAATTTTCCCTTGTTCCAGGTATACAAGTAGAATGGAGATATCTGCCGGATTTACACCGGAAATTCGAGATGCCTGCGCAATGGATAATGGTTTAACTTTCTTTAATTTTTGTTTTGCTTCTGTTGCAATTCCTGTAATAGCATCATAATCAATGTTTTCAGGAATTTTTTTATTCTCCATTTTCTTTAAGCGATCTACTTGTTGAAGTGCTTTTTCAATATACCCTTCATATTTTATTTGAATTTCTACCTGCTCTTTCAATTCATCATCCAGTATATTTTCATTTGGAACGACGGTTTCAAGGATCTCATAGGTCATCTCAGGCCTTTTCAATAAATCAGAGGCTCTGACTCCATCTTTTAATTCACTGCCGCCAAGGCTCCTAATTAACTTCTGAACCTCTTCAGAAGGCTTTACAATAATGGAGAACAACCTCTTCTTTTCAGCCTCAATGGCCTGCTTTTTTGTTAAAAATTTATCATAGCGACCATTTGAAATTAATCCAATTTGGTATCCAAAATCAGTTAATCTTAAATCAGCATTATCATGGCGAAGCAATAAACGATATTCAGCCCTTGAAGTTAATAATCGGTAAGGCTCATTGGTTCCTTTTGTAATTAAATCGTCAATTAATACACCAATATAGGCATCAGAGCGGCTTAAAACTAATTGCTCACGTTCTAAAGCATTTAAACCAGCATTAATCCCAGCCATTATTCCTTGTCCAGCCGCTTCCTCATAACCAGATGTACCATTAATTTGCCCTGCAGTATAAAGACCCTTTACAAGTTTTGTCTCTAAAGTTGGCCAAAGCTGCGTTGGAACAATTGCATCATATTCAATTGCATAACCAGCCCTCATCATTTGAACATTTTCAAGACCAGGTATTGTTTTTAAAATCTGCTGTTGTACATCTTCAGGTAAGCTAGTTGAAAGACCTTGTACATATACTTCCTTTGTATTTCTGCCCTCAGGTTCAAGAAAAATTTGATGACGGGGTTTATCATTAAAGCGGACAACTTTGTCTTCTATTGAAGGACAATAACGTGGTCCAGTCCCTTTTATCATTCCTGAATACATTGGTGAACGATGAAGGTTATGATCGATTAACTGATGAGTTCTTTCATTGGTATATGTTAACCAACATGGAAGCTGGTCTGTAATATATTTTGTTGTTTCATAAGAAAAAGCTCTTGGTACATCATCACCGGGTTGAATTTCCGTTTTACTATAATCAATTGTATGACTATTTACACGCGGAGGAGTTCCTGTTTTAAAGCGAACTAACTCAAAACCCAGCTCTTCTAAATGTTCTGAAAGTCTTACAGATGGCTGCTGATTATTTGGACCACTTGAATACTTTAAATCTCCAATAATAATTTCACCACGTAAATATGTGCCTGTGGTAATAACAACCGTTTTTGTGCGGTAAACTGCACCTGTCTTTGTTATTACTCCCTTGCAAACTCCATCTTCTACAATAAGACGTTCTACCATTCCTTGCAATAATGTCAGATTTTTTTCATCCTCGAGGGTCTTCTTCATTTCATGCTGATAAGCAAATTTGTCAGCTTGGGCCCTAAGTGCACGAACTGCAGGACCTTTCCCAGTATTCAACATTCTCATTTGAATATAGGTTTTATCAATATTTCTTCCCATTTCGCCACCAAGAGCATCGATTTCGCGCACGACAATACCCTTGGCAGGACCGCCTACCGATGGGTTACAAGGCATAAATGCCACCATATCCAAATTTATCGTTATCATTAACGTTTTTGCTCCTAGACGAGCAGCAGCAAGTCCTGCTTCACATCCAGCATGACCAGCACCGACAACGATAACGTCATAATTTCCAGCTTCATATTGCATTTTTTCTTACTCCTTTTAAGGTTTGCTATACATCCTATTTTCCTAAACAAAATTGTGAAAATAACTGATCAATTAGGCTTTCATGAACACTTTCACCTACTATTTCACCAAGCAACTCCCATGTTCTTGTTAAATCAATTTGAACAATATCAATTGGAATTCCTAATTCTACACCTTCAATTGCTTCTCCAATTGTGTGTAGTGCTTGATCTAAAAGTGCAATATGCCGACTATTTGATACATATGTTATATCGCCAGCTTCAATAGTACCTTCGAAAAATAACGAGGAAATTGCTTCCTCTAGATCATCAATACCTTGGTCTTCTAAAAGTGAAGTAGTCACTAATTTATGATTAGCAGATAAACTTTTAACCCGTTCCATATCAATTTTCTGTGGTAAATCCGTTTTATTCACGATCACAATAACATTCATATCTTCGACTGCTCGAAAAAGGTTTTCGTCTTCTTCCGTTAAATTGTCCGCAAAGTTTAACAAAAATAATAATAAATCTGCTTCTTTTAGAACTTGGCGTGAACGTTCAACCCCAATCCGTTCGACTATATCTTCAGTCTCCCTAATCCCAGCCGTATCTAAAAGTCTTAGAGGAACCCCTCTTACATTTACATATTCCTCAATAACATCTCTTGTAGTTCCTGGAATATCCGTTACTATTGCTTTGTTTTCATGTACCAAGCTATTTAAAAGCGATGATTTTCCCACATTTGGTCGTCCAACAATAACTGTGGACAGGCCTTCTCTTAAGATCTTACCTTGATTAGATGTTTGAAGAAGCCCTTTAATCTCTTTTTGGACATGTAATGCCTTTTCCATTAGCATATTATGGGTCATTTCCTCAACATCTTCATATTCAGGATAGTCTATATTCACCTCAACATGGGCTAAAACCTCAAGAATTTCCTGTCTTAAATGGCGAATAAGCTTAGATAGCCTTCCCTCCATTTGTTTTAATGCAACGTTCATTGCCCGGTCTGTTTTGGCTCTAATCAAATCCATAACTGCTTCTGCCTGTGATAAATCAATACGTCCATTTAAAAATGCTCTTTTTGTAAATTCACCAGGTTCCGCTAGTCTTGCTCCGTTCCTTAAAATTAATTGAAGTACCCTATTAACTGATACAATACCACCATGGCAATTAATTTCAACTACGTTTTCCTTTGTAAAGGTTTTAGGACCCTTCATAACAGAGACCATTACTTCCTCTACTACTTGTCCACTTTTAGGATCTACTAAATGACCGTAATGAATGGTATGGCTCGGAACCTCTGAAAGCATTTTTCCACTAATGCTTATAAATACCCCGTTAGCAATAGAGATAGCAGCCTCACCGCTCAATCGAACAATTGCAATAGCACCCTCTCCCATTGGAGTTGATATGGCCGCAATTGTATCAAATTCCATTTACTTCACCTCATTTATAAAAAAAATGATATATACTAATTTTTTGTCTTAAATTATTAGAATACCATAATTCAGCTAAAACAGCTTTTCATACGTATAATTATCCACAACCCGATTTTTCCACCTCGTTATATTTTAACTTATCCACATGTGAATAACAATAAAACGAAAAAAACTTAATAAAACCAAGCATAGTCATTCATTAATTTTAGACATAAAAAAACACCCTATTTAATTAAATAGGATGTTTTTAAGTTTATCTTTTAACTGGTGCTATAACGATAAAACGGTGTGGTTCAGTTCCATCAGAATAGGTTTTTACACGATTATTTTCAGCTAGTGCAGTATGAATTACTTTGCGCTCATATGAAGGCATTGGTTCTAAGGAAACATTTTTTCCCGTTTTAATTGCATTTTGGGAAAGACGCCAAGCTAATTGAACAAGTGTATCATTTCTTCGCTTTCGGTAATCTTCTGCATCCAAAATTAATGTTAAATATTGATCAGAAAAACGATTAATCACCAGTTGGGTTAAATATTGAAGAGAATTGAGTGTTTGTCCTCTTTTTCCAATTAATAGGGCAATATTTTTCCCTACTAAAGTAAAATGAACATGCTTCCCATCCTGTTTTACTTCAATTTCAATTGGCGCTCCCATTTTTTCACTGACTTGGATTAGGAAATTTTTTGCTTCCTCCAAAGGATCAATCTTCACTGTTACCTTAACAATAGCTGGACGTGAACCGAAAATACCGAAGATTCCTTTTTTACCTTCATCAATTATTGAAACTTCTGTGCGGTCTTTTGTTGTATTTAGCTGAGCTAAAGCTGATTCTACTGCTTCTTCGACAGTATGTCCTGTAGCAGTTACTTGTTTCACTTTTTTGCTCCTCCCGCATATCCAGAAGCTGTCGTAAGCTCTGGACCTTTAATAAAGTAGGTTTGAACAATCATAAAAATATTTCCAACTACCCAGTATAAGGAAAGAGCAGCTGGGAATTTAAACGCAAAAATAAAAATCATGATTGGCATCATCCAGGTCATCATTGCCATTTGCGGATTTTGTTTTTCTGTTCCAGCCATCATCATTTTTTGTTGAATAAATGTTGTTACTGCTGCTAGAATTGGCAAAATCAAATATGGATCTGGGCTTCCAAGATGAAACCAAAGAAAGTTATCATGGGCAATGGCCCTTGATCTAGAAATTGCATGATAAAATCCAATTAAGATCGGCATTTGAATTAATAGTGGAAAGCAGCCAGCCATTGGATTAACACCATTTTTTTGGAAAAGTGCCATTGTTTCCTGTTGTAACGTTTGTTGAGTTTTTTGATCTTTGGAGCTATATTTTTTCTTAAGTTCTGTTAGTTGCGGCTGTAAGGCCTGCATGGCTTTAGAACTTTTTGTTTGCTTAATCATTAATGGAAGAATGACTAACCGAATTAAAATTGTTACAACTATAATCGATAATCCATAGCTTCCTCCAAGAAATTCAGCCACTTTTGTTATGAACAAAGACAAGGGATAAACAATATATTGATTCCAAATTCCTGTACTTTCAGGAGTAATCGGCTGTTTTATTTGATTACATCCCGCTAAAACCAGAAGCAAAGAAAGCAATCCGGTCAAAAGTAATATTCGTTTCTTCAACCAAATTTTCCTCCTTCCTTATTTAATTAAGATAAAAAAATAATAGCTATAGTATGTAATGTATGAAAGTATGAGTGGTAAACGGATCTATCCTGTAACCGTGAACGGTTATAGGAGAATTTCTCTATTCATTCTGGCCATTATTTTCTTTCCTCAATACTTTTCCTACCTTTAGTACATGCTGTAAACTTTTTTTAATTTCAAAAAAGTCCATTTCTGCAGTAGGATTTCTTGCAATAATGACATAATCATACTCAGTATATAGTAATTCTTTTAATTCAAAAATAGATTGTCGAACATATCTTTTTATTTTATTTCTTGTGACTGCATTTCCAATCTTCTTACTTACAGATAAACCAATTCGAAACGTTGGCTGCCCCTGTTTACGAAACACATAAACAACAAATTGTCTATTTGCAAATGAACGCCCCTTTTGGAACACCTCTTGAAAATCTTTGTTTTTCTTAATCCGCAATTCCTTTTTCATGGAAAAACACCCTTTAGTTTTTTAGCTGTGCTGGATATTATTTCCCCTAACCGTTTTTTTTAGAAGTATAGAAAATTTGAACTTACGAGCTTTCGCTTTTCTTAGCTAATCAGAATTTATATCCATAAATGCTGAACACATAAGTGCAACTTGTCTTAAATCGCATAAGAAAAACTAAGGCATTCGCCACCTAAGGACTTAGCAAACGCCAAGTTTTTCTAATTAGAAAAAAGACCACTGAGACTTTTCAGTGGTCTATGCTGATAATACTTTTCTTCCTTTTTGACGGCGACGAGCCAATACCTTACGTCCGTTTGCTGAACTCATACGGCTACGGAAACCGTGAACTTTACTATGTTTTCTTTTGTTAGGTTGATAAGTTCTTTTCATTATATGACACCTCCTTCGAGGATTAACTGTTAAAGACAGTCTTAATTATTATAAAGATGTTTAGTGAAAATTGTCAACTACCATTAAAATTTTCTTGTCAGTCGGAAAATTTTTAAAAACGAATCTATAAAAAGTAACTTAAAAAAGCATAGAATAAGCCTGTGGATAAAAAAAACGACAAATTTTTCTATCCTCACAACTTATCGACAGTTTCCTCACAAACCTTGTGATTGTGGACAAATATCATGCACAGTTTGTTACAGTTGTGGATAAACTACGAAAAAGCATTGCACCTATTACTATAATTTGATATTATATTTGTGTTTTCACTCTGAATAACTCAATTTCAAATAAAACGTTATCCACAGTTTGTGGATAAGTTGTGGACAGATTATTCTTCCACTCTGTAAAAACTTGTCCACAGGGAGTGGATATTGTCGAAACTCCACTTCATTTCCTTATTATATATTTTTCCACATTCAACAATTCGTATATTTATAAATTTATAGGCGCTACACCTATTTAACCGTTCTTTTGCTTTGAAAAATATTTAGTTTAGAAAAACAAGGGGTTCTTTTAGAGATTCTAAAAAAGGAGGGATACTCGTTTGGAAAATATCGCAGATTTATGGAATGCGGCTCTCAACAATATAGAGAAAAAGATAAGCAAGCCAAGCTTTGAAACTTGGTTAAAATCTACGCAAGCACACTCCCTTCAAGGAAACCTGCTTGTGATAACAGCACCAAATGAATTTGCCCGCGACTGGCTTGAGGAACGGTATTCCGGGTTAATTGCGGGAATCTTATACGACATTACTGGTGAAGAATTAACGGCGAAATTTATTATTCCACAAAATCAAAGTGAGAAAGAGGATTCTATTCCATTGCCTCCAAAAAAGGCAAAAAAAGATGATGAGCAAATTGAATTTCAACAAAATATTTTAATTCCTAAATATACTTTTGATACGTTTGTTATCGGGTCAGGAAATCGCTTCGCCCATGCAGCTTCTCTCGCTGTAGCCGAAGCTCCCGCAAAGGCCTATAATCCTTTGTTTATTTATGGTGGAGTTGGACTTGGGAAAACTCACTTAATGCATGCCATTGGTCATTACGTTTTAGATCATAACCCTCAAGCAAAGGTAGTTTATCTATCATCTGAAAAGTTTACAAATGAATTTATTAATTCTATTCGTGATAATAAAGCTGAAAACTTCCGAAATAAGTATCGAAATGTAGATGTATTACTTATTGATGATATTCAATTCTTAGCTGGAAAAGAATCAACTCAAGAAGAGTTTTTTCATACCTTTAACAGTCTTCATGAAGAAAGTAAGCAAATTGTTATCTCAAGTGATCGTCCACCAAGGGAGATTCCAACTTTGGAGGACCGGCTTCGCTCACGTTTTGAGTGGGGCTTAATCACGGATATTACTCCTCCAGATTTAGAAACGCGGATTGCCATTCTTCGTAAAAAGGCAAAGGCAGATGGGTTAGACATTCCAAATGAAGTAATGCTTTATATAGCAAATCAAATTGATTCAAATATACGAGAATTAGAGGGTGCACTTATTCGTGTTGTTGCCTATTCATCTTTAATAAACAAGGATATTAACGCTGATCTTGCTGCGGAAGCGTTAAAGGATATTATTCCTGGTTCAAAACCAAAAATTATTACGATACATGATATTCAAAAAGCAGTTGGTGAACAATTTAGTATTAAGCTAGAGGATTTTAAGGCAAAGAAAAGAACAAGGTCTCTCGCATTTCCAAGACAAATCGCTATGTATTTGTCAAGGGAGTTAACTGATAACTCCTTACCGAAAATTGGTGAAGAGTTTGGAGGAAGAGATCATACAACGGTCATTCATGCTCACGAAAAAATATCAAAGCTCCTCCAAACAGATTCTCAGCTGCAAAAGCAGATAAAGGAATTAAGAGATATATTAAAGGTATAGGAATTATTGTGAATAACTTCTAGTTTCTTATACACAGTCTATCCACATGTGGATAGACTGTATTTCCTTTTCAAAATAGAGTTATCCACATACTAACAGGCCCGACTAGTACTTCTACTATTTTTTAAAATCTTAATATTATATGTGAGCAATAAAAAAATATGCTAAAAGGAGGATGTAAGAAATGAAATTTTTAATCCAACGAGATCGATTGGTTCAAAGTGTACAAGATGTAATGAAGGCAGTTTCAACACGAACAACGATTCCAATTCTTACAGGAATAAAAATAGTTGCCTCAGAAGATGGAGTTACTTTAACAGGCAGTGATTCAGATGTTTCTATAGAATCTTTTATACCAAAAGAAGAAGCTGGTGATGAAATTGTTGAAGTAAAACAAACAGGTGCAATTGTTCTCCAAGCTAAATTTTTTAGTGAAATTGTTAAAAAACTTCCTACAGATACAGTCGAAATAGAGGTTTTAAACTCATTACAGACAGTAATTCGTTCAGGTAAATCAGAGTTTAATTTAAACGGACTTGATGCTGAAGAATATCCACATCTTCCACAAATTGAAGAAAGTAATCAGTTTTCTATTCCAACTGATTTATTAAAGGCGATGATAAGACAAACTGTATTTGCAGTGTCCGCCTCAGAAACACGGCCAATCTTGACAGGTGTCAACTGGAAAGTAGAACGTAATGAACTTACCTGTATTGCAACAGATAGCCATCGTTTGGCACTTAGAAAGGCAATGGTTGAAATAGAAAATAATGACATCTACAATGTTGTTATTCCTGGTAAAAGCTTAAACGAACTAAGTAAAATTATGGATGATTCCAATGAATTAATTCATATTGTCATTACAGAAAATCAAATTTTATTTAAAGCAAAGCATTTATTATTTTTCTCAAGATTACTCGAAGGAAATTATCCTGATACTTCAAGACTTATTCCTAATGAAAGCAAAACGGATATAATCCTCAATACTAAGGAATTTCTACAGGCAATAGACCGGGCTTCCTTACTTGCACGTGAAGGCAGAAATAATGTTGTTAAATTTGCCACAATTAATGACGGAATTGTTGAGGTCTCTTCCAACACCCCTGAAGTAGGTAAAGTTATTGAGGAGATTCAAAGCCAGTCAATTGAGGGAGAAGAATTAAAAATTTCCTTTAGTGCTAAATATATGATGGATGCATTAAAGGCATTAGAGGGAACAGACATAAAAATAAGTTTTACAGGTGCTATGCGACCATTCCTTATCACTCCCCTGCATGATGACAGCATTTTACAACTTATTTTGCCAGTTAGAACTTACTAAAATTGCATAAAGGGCTGCCAGGATGGCAGCCTTTTTAAATGCATTTTATTTTTTTTTAGTTTTCTTTGTATCGACTCTAAAAATTTAGTAAAATAGACTTTTAGAGACCATTTCAGAAATGAGTGAAACTTGTGTTGCCAATAGAAATTAGAGTACAAACGGAATTTATAACATTAGGACAGTTTCTTAAACTGGCAGATATTATTCAATCTGGTGGAATGGCAAAATGGTTTTTAGGTGAAAACTCTATTTTTATTAATGGAGTTCAAGATCAAAGAAGAGGAAGAAAGCTTTATCCGGGAGATAAAGTTTCAATTCCTACATTCGGTGATTTTTTGATTATAAATAGCTAAAGGGACGCTATTATTATGTATATTGAGCAATTATCTTTAAAAAATTATCGAAATTATGAAGAACTAGACATTCCTTTTAAAAATAAAGTGAATGTTATTTTAGGTGAGAATGCTCAAGGAAAAACAAATGTGATGGAGTCTATATTTGTTTTAGCTATGGCAAAATCACATCGAACATCAAATGATAAAGATCTTATTCGCTGGGACAAAGAGTATGCTAAAATAGAAGGTAGGATCAATAAACAACATAGTTCTATACCTATGCAGCTTCTTATTTCCAAAAAGGGAAAAAAGGCAAAATGTAACCATATTGAGCAACAAAAATTAAGCCAATATGTAGGAAATATGAATGTTGTTATGTTTGCACCAGAAGACCTTAACCTTGTTAAAGGAAGTCCGCAGGTGAGACGCAGATTCATCGATATGGAAATTGGTCAGGTGTCCCCCATTTATTTACATGATATGAGTCAATATCAAAAGATACTTCAACAACGAAACCATTATTTGAAAATGATGCAGTTAAAAAGACAAACTGATTATGTAATGCTTGATGTTTTAACAGAACAGTTTATTCAAGTAGCTTCAAAAATTCTTCATAAGAGATTTGAATTCATCCGCTTGCTTGAAAATTTAGCAAAGCCTATCCATAAAGATATTTCTAGAGGGGTAGAAGAATTAGAAATTAAATATAAACCCTCTGTTGATGTATGTGAAGAACAAGATTTGTCGAAAATGATAATACATTTTGAGGAAAAATTTAGCAAAGTAAAAGCGAAGGAAATTGAACGAGGGACTACATTATTTGGCCCACACCGCGATGATTTATTATTTTTTGTCAATCAAAGAGAAGTGCAGACATTTGGCTCGCAAGGTCAGCAGCGAACAACAGCATTATCCGTTAAGTTGGCTGAAATTGAATTAATACAGTCTGAAATCGGAGAATACCCTATTTTACTTTTAGATGATGTATTGTCTGAACTAGATGATTTTCGTCAATCCCATTTATTAAATGCTATACAAGGAAAGGTTCAAACCTTTGTTACAACTACTAGTGTTGAAGGAATTGACCATCAAACATTAAAAGAAGCATCGATATTTATTGTAAAATCCGGAGAGATTGAGTGGGAAAATTGAGGTGAGATATGTACATCCATATTGGGGAAGATCAAAATATAAGGGTTAAGGACGTTATTGCAATGTTGGATAAAGAAAGTGCCAATTCAACTTACATTGAAGAATTTTTAAATCACCATAGATCTAAAATCATTAATCTTTCAAAAGGCCCCTTTAAGTCTGTTGTGATTACTTGTGATCACATATACCTTTCCCCTCTCTCTTCAGGAACGTTAAATAGGCGCTCAAGTCAAATTAATTTACTAAATAATTAATTTAGATCTTTACTTTTTTTTAGGAAGTGTAGGTGAGTAATTTTGACAATGGAACAAAAGGAAGTGCAAGAACAAGCATATGGTGCAGATCAAATTCAAGTTCTCGAGGGACTTGAAGCCGTTAGAAAAAGACCTGGTATGTACATTGGGTCAACAAGTGGGAAAGGTCTCCACCACCTTGTTTGGGAAATCGTTGATAATAGTATTGACGAAGCATTGGCTGGACACTGTGATGAAATTAATGTCATCATTGAAAAGGATAATAGTATTACAGTAAAAGATAACGGCCGTGGTATTCCAGTAGGTATTCAGGAAAAAATGGGCCGTCCTGCGGTTGAAGTTATTATGACTGTTCTTCATGCTGGCGGTAAATTTGGCGGCGGAGGCTATAAGGTCTCAGGAGGACTGCACGGTGTGGGTGCTTCTGTTGTTAATGCCCTTTCTACTGTACTAGAGGTCTTTGTTCATAGAGACGGGAATATTTACTATCAAATGTTTAATCGTGGTGTTCCAGCAGCTGATTTGAAAATCATTGGTGAAACAGACCATACAGGTACTACCATTCATTTTGTACCAGATAAAGAAATCTTCACTGAGACATTAGTCTATGAATATGACACGCTCGCAACCCGTCTTCGGGAACTTGCTTTTTTAAACCGAGGAATTGAGATTACCATTGAAGATAAGCGGGTAGAAAATAAACATAACGAATACTGTTATGAGGGCGGCATTAAATCATATGTTGAGCATTTAAATCGTACAAAAGAAGTTATTCATGAAGAGCCTATATACTTAGAAGGCGAAAAGGAAGGCATTACAGTTGAAGTTGCTCTTCAGTATAACGAAGGATATACAGAAAGCATTTATTCCTTTGCTAATAATATTCATACCTATGAAGGCGGAACTCATGAATCTGGTTTCAAAACAGCCTTAACAAGGGTAATAAATGACTATGCTCGGAGAAATGGAATTATTAAAGAAAATGACACCAATCTTTCTGGAGAAGATGTACGTGAAGGATTAACTGCTATTATTTCTGTAAAACATCCTGATCCACAATTTGAAGGACAAACAAAAACAAAATTAGGAAATTCAGAAGTAAGAACCATTACAGACGCTGTTTTTTCTAGTCATCTAGACAAGTTTTTATTAGAAAATCCAACAGTGGGCAGGAAAATTGTTGATAAGGGATTAATGGCTGCACGGGCAAGAATGGCTGCAAAAAAAGCAAGGGAACTTACACGAAGAAAAAGTGCCTTAGAAGTTTCTAGTTTGCCAGGAAAATTAGCAGATTGTTCTTCAAAGGATCCAGCAGAAAGTGAAGTCTATATCGTTGAGGGTGACTCAGCGGGTGGCTCTGCAAAGCAAGGTAGGGATCGCCATTTCCAAGCCATTCTACCATTACGTGGGAAAATATTAAATGTTGAAAAGTCTCGTCTAGATAAGATCCTTTCCAATAATGAAGTACGAGCAATAATAACGGCTATAGGTACAGGCATTGGTGAGGATTTTGAAATTTCAAAAGCTCGTTATCATAAGATTGTCATCATGACGGATGCTGATGTCGATGGTGCACATATTCGAACATTGTTATTAACCTTCTTTTACCGCTATATGCGAAAAATAATTGAAGCTGGATATATCTATATTGCCCAGCCACCATTGTTTAAAATTCAACAAGGAAAACGTATCGAATATGCCTATAATGACCGTCAGTTAGATGAAATTATGGGGCAGCTTTCATCCCAGCCGAAACCAGGTATTCAACGGTATAAAGGACTTGGGGAAATGAATCCGACCCAGCTTTGGGAAACGACTATGGATCCTGAAACAAGAACACTGCTTCAGGTTAGCTTAGAAGATGCGATTGAGGCTGATGAAACGTTTGAAATGCTGATGGGTGATAAAGTGGAGCCACGTCGTATTTTTATAGAAGAAAATGCCCTGTATGTAAAGAACTTAGATATTTAAGACACACAACAAGACGCTAGGATAGATTGGATTGTCTATCCTTCTTTTCATGAAAGACTGGGATTCAATTTTCCAGGTTAGCTTAGCCCCTTTTTATAGGGGCTTGCACTTTTCCTTCAAGGAGGTTCTAATATGGCTGATACGCCGAGTTCTCGAGTAAAAGAGGTTAATATAAGTCAAGAAATGCGCTCATCTTTTTTAGATTATGCAATGAGTGTTATTGTATCCCGTGCTCTTCCAGATGTTCGGGATGGTTTAAAACCAGTTCATCGAAGAATTTTATATGCTATGCACGATCTAGGTATGCATTCTGATAAGCCATTTAAAAAATCAGCCCGTATTGTTGGTGAAGTAATTGGTAAATACCACCCACATGGTGATTCTGCTGTTTATGAAACGATGGTTCGGATGGCACAAGACTTTAACTATCGATATATGCTAGTTGATGGTCACGGAAACTTTGGGTCTGTTGATGGTGATGCCGCAGCCGCAATGCGATATACAGAAGCACGCATGTCCAAAATTTCAATGGAATTGTTGAGAGATATAAGCAAAGATACTATTGATTATCAGGATAACTATGATGGTGCAGAAAAAGAACCTATTGTTCTCCCCTCTCGTTTTCCAAACCTTTTAGTTAATGGGACAACCGGGATTGCCGTTGGTATGGCAACAAATATTCCGCCCCATCAGTTAGGTGAAGTTATTGATGGAGTTCTTGCATTAAGTAAGGATCCAGATATAACAATTCAAGAGTTAATGGATTATATACAAGGCCCTGATTTCCCAACAGCAGGATTAATTCTAGGAAGAAGCGGAATTCGAAAAGCTTATCAAACTGGTCGAGGTTCAATCACACTCCGGGCAAAAGTTGAAATTGAAGAAAAGCCAAATGGAAAAGATGTTATTCTTGTTAAAGAACTGCCATATCAAGTAAACAAGGCTAAACTTATTGAAAGAATTGCTGAACTTGTACGTGATAAGAAAGTTGAAGGTATTACTGATTTACGCGATGAATCTGACCGAAATGGTATGAGGATTTTTATAGAGGTTCGTAAAGACGCAAATGCAAATGTTATTTTAAACAATTTGTATAAACAAACATCTCTTCAGACAACATTTGGAATCAATACTCTTGCTTTAGTTGATGGACAACCAAAGGTGCTAAATTTAAAACAATGTTTACAATACTATTTGGCACATCAACAAGTGGTGATTCGCCGTCGAACGGAATTTGAATTACGAAAGGCAGAAGCAAGGGCACATATTTTAGAAGGCTTGAGAACAGCCTTAGATCACTTAGATGCCGTTATTACCCTAATTCGGAATTCCCAAACTACTGATATTGCTAGAGAAGGCTTGATGACGCAATTTAATCTCTCTGATAAACAAGCACAGGCAATTTTAGATATGCGTTTACAACGTCTGACTGGATTAGAAAGAGAGAAAATAGAAGAAGAATATCAAAACCTAGTTAAACTAATCAGTGAGTTAAAAGCTATTTTAGCTGATGAAGAAAAGATTCTTGAAATTATCCGTGAAGAATTATTAGAAATAAAGGAACGCTTCAATGATAAGCGCAGAACAGAAATTGTTTCTGGCGGAATTGAAAATATTGAGGATGAGGACCTTATTCCTAGAGAAAATATAGTGATTACACTTACCCATAACGGATACATTAAACGATTACCTGTTTCGACCTATCGTGCACAAAAACGTGGTGGGCGTGGAATTCAAGGAATGGGGACAAATGAAGATGATTTTGTCGAGCATTTGATTACAACCACAACCCATGACACAATTTTATTCTTTTCAAATAAGGGAAAAGTGTATCGATCTAAAGGCTATGAAATACCTGAATATAGCCGCACTGCAAAAGGACTCCCAATTATTAATCTATTGGGAATTGAAAAAGGTGAGTGGATCAATGCAGTCATTCCTGTTGAGGAGTTTGTTGATGATTGGTATTTGTTCTTTACCACCAAAGAAGGTATTTCAAAACGTTCTCCATTGACATCTTTTGCAAATATCCGTAATAACGGATTAATAGCATTGAATCTTCGCGAAGATGATGAACTTATTTCTGTTAAGTTAACAGATGGAAGTAAGGATATTATTATTGGAACGAAGAAAGGAATGTTAATTCGTTTTCCAGAAACAGATGTAAGATCAATGGGGAGAACAGCAACCGGTGTTAAAGGAATTACATTAGGTCAAGTCGATGAAGTAGTTGGTATGGAAGTTCTTGAAGAAAATACTGATATCCTAATTGTAACAAAGAATGGATACGGTAAACGTACTCCTGCTTCAGAATATCGCCTTCAAGGCAGAGGCGGAAAAGGCATAAAAACATGTAATATTACAGATAAAAATGGTGACCTTGTATCTATGAAGGCTGTAACAGGAGAAGAAGATTTAATGCTGATAACAACAGGTGGAGTTCTTATCCGAATTGCAGTAGATGGAATCTCATCAATGGGTAGAAATACAATTGGAGTTAAATTAATAAGCATTAAAGAAAATGAAAATACGTATGTTGCAACAGTAGCAAAGGTAGAGAAGGAAGAAGACGAATCTATTTCTGAAGAAGAAGAAGATAATAATACAGAAATAGTTGAAAATGAATAAATAATTTTAGAGGAACAGTAAAAGTGTTCCTCTTTTTTTGATAAAATAGAAGCAAATGGAAACATAGAAAGATTGAGGTGTTTTTTTTGCGTATAGGTATTAGTGAAGTAAAGGAAGGCTGCATATTAGCGATAGATGTTTTTAGTAAAACAAACCGGCCTATATTGCCAAAAAGGACAATCATTACGAATGAATTAATTAATGTATTACATGCTTTTTTGGTACGGGAAATAGAGATTGAAAAATACCTTAAGGATGGTTCACTATTTATTTCACAAGAAAATGAAAGTAGTGAGAATAAACAGGAAACGAGCCAAAGTCCATTAGGATTCATGAATTTATTTCTACAGTCTGTTAACCAATTTAAAAAAGAATTTCAATCATGGCAGGCTGGTATCCCAATTGATATTAATAAAATAAGATCATTGCTTTTGCCTCTATTAGAAAAAACAGAAACTTATTCTAATGAAATTTTTCACCTACACAAGTTTTGTACTAAAGAAGAATATATGTATCAACATCCTGTTGCTGTTGGGCTTATTTCAGGTTTTATTGGAAAAAAGACCAACTTAGAAAGAAGAGAATGGCTTCAACTTGCTCTAGCCGGCGGTTTAGCAGATTGTGGAATGGCCAAAATCAACCCTAAAATAGTAAATAAAAAGTCATCTCTAACGATTCATGAGTATGAAGAAGTGAAAAAGCACCCTATTTATAGCTATAAAATGGTTCAAAATATTTCTGTTTTAAGAAAAGAGGTAAAGTTAGCAATACTTGAGCATCATGAGAGATTAGATGGAAGTGGTTATCCTTTAGGTGAAAAAGAGCTAAGAATTCATAAATATGCTAAAATCATTGCCATCGCTGATATTTTCCATGCTATGACATCTGAAAGATTTTATCGTAAAAAACAATCTCCTTTTAAAGTTTTAGAAATGATTTTAGAAGACAGTTTTGGGAAATTTGATATTAGTATTATAAAAATTATGACTTCAAGCATGCTTAATTTTAGTTTAGGTGACCGGATTTTACTTTCAGATGGAAGAGAAGCAGAAATCATTTTTATTGATGAAAAGTCTCCAACACGACCAATCATTAAAGTAATGATAACAGAGGAAGTAATCCAATTAGTGAGAAATAGACAATTGTATATTGAAGGGATTCTAGCATAAAAGTATTTATTTGTTTGATGGAAACTATCCTCATAAAGTGAAAAAAATAATTGATATAACTAAAGTAAAAAACAAAAATATGTTGACACTAAACTCCTTGGATGATATTATAATAAAGTCGCTTATGAGTGATAAGGAAATTTGCTCTTTGAAAACTAAACAAACAAAAGCGTAAAACAAACAATTAATAGTGTTGTTTACAACACTAGCCAACGTAACATTTTTGAGCTAACTCAAATTCTTCGGAGAGTTTGATCCTGGCTCAGGACGAACGCTGGCGGC